>JASHSA010000106.1 GCA_030037035.1 Thermoplasmata archaeon | reverse complement strand
CGCTGGTCGCGCGTCGCCTCGCAGCCCGAGCCCCCCTAGGCCCGCGCCGCCGCCGGCGCGACGGCGCGGGTCCTTGCGGTCAGTACCCCCAGCCCGCGATCCGACGCTCGACCGAGCCGTGGTACGGCCGCGACGCGATGCGGGCCCGGGCGAGCTCGAGCGCCTCGCGCGCCGCGTCGGCGGTCGCCGCCGCCTCGTCGCGGGTGGAGAGCTCGGGCGGCCGAACGTCCCGGACGGGACGGGCGACGCGGTAGGCCCTCACGTCGCGTCCGTCGCCGGCGACCGCCTTCTGCTCGCCGCGGTACGCCGCGACCTCGAGGCGGTTCAGGAAGCTCATCCGCTCCGGGGGAACGACGCCGACCTCGCCCGGCGGGATCCCGTCCGACATCGAGTAGACCGTGCGGTCGGGGCCGTCGCCGTCCGGCTCCAGCAGGGAGCGCGCGCTCGGGTCGCCGAACGTCGTGCGACCGGCGAGGCCGGCGATCGTCCTCGATACGTCGATCAAGCTGACCCAGCCGTCGGTCCGAACGCCGTCGCGCCGTCCGCCGGGAGCGCGGACCCATAGCGGGATGCGGGTGATCGGCTCGTCGACGCGGAGACGGTGGTAGAGCGTCTCGAGCTCGAGGAACGCCTGACCGTGGTCGCTCGTCAGCACGAAGAGCGTCTCGTTCCAGGAGCGATGTCGGGAGAACGTCTCCACGATCTCGCGGATGCGGCGGTCGATCGTCCGGAACGAGGCGACGTACGACGCCCGGAGGCTCGCGACCTCGGAGGAGGTCGGCCGCCAGCTGCCCCGGACCCACCGGGCGGGGTCCTGGCCGGAGCGGGCGAACGACAGCCACCGGCCGGCCCCGACCGGCAGTCCCGCGTCGGCGAGGTACGGCTCGTGCGCCTCGAACAGGTTGACGAACGCGAAGACCGGTCGCTCCCGCGGCTGGCCGCCGAGCCAGCGGTCGAGCTCCGGGACGATCCAGGAGCAGATCTCCGGCATCTTGGTCGCGTAGGTGCCGAGGAGGTGGCCGCCGACCCGGTTGATCCCGTCCCACGCCGCCGGCACCCACGTGAAGGCGTTCATCGCGAACTCGCGGAGCGGCGACGGGCGGCCCTCGCCCGGGACCGGGGGGAGCCAGACGAGCGCCGGGCCCCCGAGGTTCGGGCACGTCGGCTTCTCGAGGCCGAGGAACCGCAGGTAGAACTCCCTCCCGCCTCCCCAGGTGCTCCGCTCGAAGCCCCGGGTGAGGCCGGTCGACGGCTGGACGTAGGCGTTGCCGGAGTAGAAGCTGCTCGCGTAGCCGGCCCGCGTCAGGCATTCGGCGAGCGTCTCGGGCTCCTGGGTCAGGATCGGGCCGTTGCGGTAGTGGGCGCCGTGGTCCCAGGGGTAGAGCCCTGTGAACAGGCTTGCGTGCCCGGGGATCGTCCAGCTGGACGGGCTCACCGCCCCCGAGAAGGCGAGGACCTCCTGCCGGAGCGAGCGCAGGAACGGCATCGCTCCCGGCCGCTCGACCTCGGCATCGAAGATGTCGGCCCGAGCGCAGTCCAGCACGATCAGCAGGACGTCCGGGGACCGTCCGCGCGAGTTCGTACCGCCCCTCCGCCGCCGCTCCCCCCGAAGAACCGTCCCCGGGTCGACCGTCGCGGTCGGACGGGCGCGGTGCCGCCGGCGGGCACCGGTCGCCTAGGGTTAGCGGAGATAAAGCCGGCGGAGCACGGGCGGCGCCGCGCCCCGCCGCTTCGGGGCGCCCCGGCGCCGGGTCGACGCGTCGCTCCGAGGGACCGTCCCGCTCTCGGGCAAACCTTATTCCCCGTACCTTCTCGGCGAGGCGCATGACCTCCAAGGAGGGCTCGGGTGACGCCGCCCCGAAGGAGGGCGAGCTCGTCCGGCTGGAGTACGACCTGTGGGCCGAGCTCGCCGACCGTAGCGAGCTGATCGACACGACGCACGAGGAGGTCGCGCAGGCGGCCGGCGCGAAGGCCCCTCCGGGCCGTCCGTGGGGCGCCCGTCCCCACGAGCTCGGCGGCGACGCCTTTCCGGCGGGGATCGAGAAGGCGCTGGTCGGGCTCAAGTCCGGCCAGGAGGTCGAGCGGGAGTTCGCCCCGGGCGAGGCGTTCGGCGAGCGCGACCCGAACCTGATCGAGCTGTTCACGATGCACGAGATCGAACGTCTGCCCGAGATGCGCCGCGACGACGCCCACCTCGACCTCGGCACGACCCTGACGATCAACGGCCGGCGTGGCCGGGTCGTCACGCTCACCGCCGCCCGGGTGAGGGTCGACTTCAACCCGCCGTTCGCGGGTCGCAAGGTCCGTGCGAAGTTCCGGGTCGTCGAGCCGATCGTCGAACCGGCGGAGCAGGCACGGGCGATCGTGGAACTGCAGTACGGCTTCGGCGAGGAGTTCCACGTCGAACATCGCGAGCGGACGTTCACGCTGCGCGTACCGGACCGCACCAAGTTCGACCCGTACTGGTTCGCGGCGAAGGCCCGGATCGTCGAGCGCCTGAGGAACCGGCTGCACCCGGAGACGATCCGCTTCGTCGAGGAGTGGGTCACCCCGACCTCCGAGGCGAAGACGAGCGGGCCGCCGGCGAAGGAGACGGCCCCTGCGGCGAGCGCCTCGGCCGAGCCGGCCCCCAAGCCCCCCCGCGGCGCAGGGAAGCGCTCCCCCGCGGCGGCGGACGCGAAGGCGTCGGCGGCCTCGAACGAACCGTAGGCAGATGAACCCCCCCGCCGTCGCGGCTCCGATGGCGGCGACGTCGACGACGCCGGAGCTGCCGATGACGTTCGTGATCGTGACGTTCGCAGTCGCCGTCGCGGTCGGGCTCCTGATCCTCTACCTCGGCCTCGACCACCTGATCGGGACCGCGATCCCGTAGCGGCGCGGTGCGAAGCGAGGTGAGATAAACCTCCCCGGCGGTCGACGGGCGTGGCCGCGAGCCAGGGCACGACGGACGACGAATCGGGGCTGTACACCGGCTGGATCGCCGGAGCGCTGGTGATCACGGCGGTCCTCGCGACCGGCGCCTTCTTCTGGTTCAGCTACCACCCGTAGAGTTCGTGCCGGCCGCCTCGGGCCAGCGGTAGAGGTAGACGTCGGTCGCCCGGTCGTGGACCGTGGCCGTCCATCCTGGGACCGGGTGGCAGTGGCTGACGACACGCGCCCCCGGGCGGAGCTCGGCCTCGAACCTCGG
>JASHSA010000105.1 GCA_030037035.1 Thermoplasmata archaeon | reverse complement strand
CCCGGCGAGCCGATCAGCAGGACCCCCTTCGGAGGGTCGACGCCGACCTTCTTGTAGAGCTCGGAGCGCAGGAGCGGGTACTCGACCGCCTCGCGGATCTCCCGGATCTGGTCGGAGAGGCCCCCGATCTGCTGGTAGGTGACGTTCGGCTTGTCGACGATCTCGCTCGCCGTGACGAGCGGGTCGAGCGAGGCGGGGAGCACCCCCATCACCGCGAGGGTCTGCTTGTTCAGCGCGACGCGGCTGCCGACGGTGATCTTCGTGTGCTCGACGCTCTCCGCGGCGTTGACGACGAAGTCGGGCCCGGTCGACGACTTCACGATCACCCGGCCGTCCGTCAGGACGTCGCGGACGCTGCCGACGATCAGCGGAGGGTACCGGAGCCGGTCGAGCTCGGTCTTGAGCCGCTTGACCTCGCGTTGCAGGCGGAGGATCTCCGCCTCCATGTAGTGCCGCTCGCTCTCGACGCGCTTGATCGCCTCGGCGAGCTGCGTGTTGCGCAGCTCGAGGAAGTTCACGCGGTCGAACGTCTCGTGCGGCCCGGCAACCGGGGCTTCCGAATCGCTCATGGTGTGATGAACTGCCAAGCGGTCGGGCGCAGGAGTCACTAGGCGAGGCCGCTTATAAGTACTCGACCTTCGCAACCGGGCCGGGGAGCGGTGGCGGTCGCCTCGCGACGGGAGGGTGGCGCCTTTGCGCCGGCCCACGTCACGGGAGTGTTCGCCCCGCGGCTAGAAGAGAAGGACCCCCGGGCCCGGGGGTCGGTGGGGGCCGGACTGGTCCTCGGCCCCGGGGCGCGCGCGGTCGCACGGTTCCGACCGGGGAGCCGCCGGGCCGTCCGTCTCTCCTCGAACGTTGCGGGCCGTCTCCCGATCTCGACGGAGGTCGCCCGCCGGCTCGTCGCGGGCCGCTCCGGGACCCTCGCCGTGCGGCTCGTCCAGGAGATGCCCGTCGGCTGCGGGTTCGGCACGAGCGCCGGCGGGGCGCTCGCGACGGGGCTCGCCGTCGGCAGCGTCCTGCGGGCGCCGCGTCGCCGCGCGGTCGAGGTCGCCCACCTCGCCGACCTCTTCGGCCGGGGAGGGCTGGGCGGCGTCGCCGCCATCCTAGGGGGCGGCCTAGAGCTTCGGCTGCGGCCGGGGATCCCGCCGTTCGGGCGGGTCGTCCACCGCCGCGTCACGGCGACCGTACTGGTCGGGACGCTCGGCCGGCCTCTGCGCTCGCCCGAGGTCCTCTCGGACCGACGCCGGCTCGAGAGGTTCCGGGTCGGGGAGGAACTCCTGGACGAGCTCGCCGCCGACCCGACCCTGTCGACGTTCTGGGACGTCGCGGAGGTGTTCACCGAGCGGGCCGGCCTCGCCTCCCGCGGGCTGGGGACGGTCCTGCGGGGGCTGCGCCGGAGGGGGGCACGGGCGTTCCAGGCGATGTTCGGAGAGACGTTCGTCGCCGGCCTCCCGGACGGCGCCAGCGGGCGTGCCGTGCTGCGGTGGCTCTCGGCCCGCTCGATCCCCTCGCGCGCCGTCCCGATCTCCGCTCACGGGGCCCGCGAGGAGCCGCAGGGGACGAACGGCGCCCGGGGCCCCTCCGCCTCCCCCTGAGCCCCGCGCCGATCCGGAGCGAACCCACCGGCCGACGCAAGGGTTTTCTAACGGGGCCTGCGTGCCTCGCCCCCATGACGCGCAAGCCGGCCCGCATGTACCGCAAGGTCGAGGGTCAGGTCTACACCCGACGCGAGTACATGGGAGGGGTCCCGAACTGCCGCATCACCCAGTTCGACACCGGCAACCTGCGGTCGTCGTTCCCGTGGAGCCTGACGCTCGGCACCGAAGAGGCCGCGCAGGTCCGCGACGTCGCGCTCGAGGCGGCCCGGATCAGCGCGGTCCGCGTCCTGGAGCGGACGGCGCCGAACGAGTTCCACCTGAAGGTCCGGCGGTTCCCGCATCAGATCCTGCGGGAGCACAAGATGGCGATGGGGGCGGGCGCGGACCGTATCTCCGACGGGATGCGGCGGGCGTTCGGCAAGCCGGTCGGCCACGCGGTCCGGGCCGGGATCGGCAGCGAGCTGATGACCGTCTACACGACCGAGGCGCACCTCGCGGACGCCAAGGAGGCGCTCCGCAAGGCGTCGCACAAGCTCCCGGTGCCGACCCGGGTCCTGGTGAGCGCTACCTCCGCTCCCGCGGCGGGGTAGGCGGCCGGACGACCAGCACCGGGCACGGTGCGTGGTTGACCAGCGCGGTCGAGACGCTTCCGAGCAGCAGCCGCTGGGCGGTCGACAGGCCCCGCGAACCGACGACGAGGAGGTCGGAACGCTGCTGGTTCACCTGCGCGAGGATCGCCTCGACGACCGTCCCCTCGTCCGAGACCCCGCTGACCGACGCGACCCCGGCCTCCTGCGCCCGGCGGACCGCGGCCTCGACGAGCTCCCGGTAACGGGGGACGGTGCTGACGGGCATCGCCGTGGGAACGAACGGCGCGTTCGGCGCGACGAACACCGGCGGCACCGGCGCGACGGCGATGACCAGCAGCTCCGAGCCTTCGGCCTTGGCGAGCTCGATGGCGACCTCGAGCGCCTCCTGCGCCGTGGGCGAGCCGTCGATGGCGACCGCGATCCTCGCGAACCGCCCGGCCGTCACGTCGCGCGGACGGTCCTTGCGTACAAGGCGGTTGCGCGAACGTAGGGCGCGCGTCTCCAGCACGATTTATTATCGAGCAGCGGACTCGGTGAGTGGGGAACGACGGTGCCGGTCTGCAGCAACTGCGGGGGGAGCGACTTCGTCTGGGCGGAGAACCTGAGGACCGGTACGATCGGCCGCGGGACGCTGTCGCTGCGCAGCGGCGGCGAGCTCGCCCTCGGGACGCGGGTCTGCCGCGGCTGCGGCCACGCCGACCTGTTCGTCAAGGACCCGACGATCCTGCGCCAACCCCACACCTGGAGGCCCGGCGAGTTCGTGCCGATGCCTCCACGCCCGACCCCCGCGCCGTCTCGACCCCCGGCGGCTCCGCCCACGCTCCCGTCTCCCTCGCCGTCCGTCCCTCTTCCTTCGACCGCAGGAGCCGGCCCCGGCTCCGCCGG
>JASHSA010000104.1 GCA_030037035.1 Thermoplasmata archaeon | reverse complement strand
GGCGGTGCCGTCGCGCTCGGGGCCGGCTCGGGGTTCGAGGGGGGGCTCGCCGGCGCGACCGGGGCCGGGGGGACCGGCGCCACGGCTGGCGGCGCGGGGGCGAGGACCGGGCTCTCGCCCGGCTTCGCCTCGAGGTACTCGTTCGCCCGCCGGGCCATCTCGCCGGAGACGTTCACGGTGCGGCCCCTCGGGCGCGCGAGCAGCAGCGCCGCCGTCTCCATCGCCGTGCCGACGCGCCACATCTCCTTGCGTCGCTCGCGGCCGGTCGGCGCCTCCGCGTCCGCGAGGGCGCCGGCGACGCGGGAGGCCTCGACCTGGTCGACGCGTCGGACGACCTCGGCGGCCTTCTCGTCGGCGCGGTCTCGGACGTACTGGAGGACGAGCGGGAGGGTCTCCTTCGTCTTCGACGGGCTCGGACGGCTGAGGTCGCGGAGCGCGATCGACTCGTCCTGCCAGCTCTGCATCCGCTTGGTGTGCCGCTCGCCCTCCGCCTCCTGGCGGGGGACGCGCATCACCGCGAGCGCGAGCGGGATCGTCTCGGAGAACTCGTGGAAGTTCACCTTCGGCGCCGGCAGGAAGTACGGGAAGACGAGGAAGCCGCCGAGCACGGTGAGCGCGGTCGGCATCGCGCCGACCAGCTGCAGCACCGCCTGCGAGGCGGCGTCCCACTGGTCGCTCGCCGCGACGACGAGGACCGGATCGGTCGTCCCCCGGTGGAACAGGAACCCCTCGCCGACGGCTTGGAACGTCGCCGCGTCCGGCTCGGCGCGGGCGCGCCTCGGCTCGTCGCGGCCGATCATCGTCGCGTGGGCGCGGGCGACCGACCCGCCGAAGTCGCCGGTCCGGACGAGCTCCTCGGTCGAGAAGACGAGCGTCTTCATGCCGAGCCTCGGGCGGTCCTCGGTCGACAGGAACATCCGTCCGACGCACGTGTAGCGGCCGCCGGCGGCCGGGTAGAGGAACAGGTTCGGGTAGAACGAGAGGGTCTGGCTCGGGTCCGGGTCCCAGTAGTCGTGCGTGTCCGCGACGTTGATCGTCAGGTGGCCGACGAGGCGGATCGCCTCGAGCGCCTCGTGGCGGCCGGCGAACTCGTCCGGGATCGCCGTGTAGCCGGGGGATTCCGCCTCGTTGTCGACCTGGCGGCACCAGACCGACGCGACCGGCGCGACCGAGGACGGTCGGCTGAGCTCGCCGGTCGCCATCACGACCCCTTCGTCGCCTTCTTCGCGAGCACCCGCTCGCAGGCCCGCGCGAGGGGGAGCGTCGTGTTGACCATCACCGGGACGCCGAGCGTCGGCGAGCCGACCTCCGGCGCCTGCTCGCCGCTCTCCCCGAGGAACATCGGATGACCCTCGCCCGTCGAGACGGCGCTCGAGATGAGGAAGACGTCCTCGCGGGTCGAGATCCCGCGCCCCTCCTGGGCGACCAGGATCGTGCCCATCCCGGCGCCGTCGCGGCGCAGGAGGAAGTCGGTCGTGTCGAAGTGGCTGCGGTACGTCCGCTCCTTGATCGAGCGCTCGATCTCGGAGTAGAACTCCTTCAGCTTGTCGGCCTTCGAGACGGCGATCACGAGCGGCAGGTTGTGCGTGCGGACGTAGCGGAAGACCCCGCGCGCGAGGTTCACCTGCTGGGCCTGGTCGCGCAGCGACGCGAGCGCCGGCGAGAGCAGCAGGATGATCGCGTCCGCCCCGTCGACGAACCGGCCGAGCAGCGTCAGGCCGCGCCGCCAGAGCTCCTGGCGGTCCGGCCGCCACGAGTCGAAGTGCGGGATCACGCGGCAGGTCCGCGACGTCACCTCGGCGTCGGCGCCGTTCAGCCAGAGGCGGTCGTAGGTGAAGTAGTCGGCGATGATCCCGCCGGCCTCGTCGACCGTGAGCAGCTCCATCGGCTTCGCGCCTCCCGGGCTCTCCGCCGCGCCGAAGCGGAAGCGCATGCGCATCTCGACGAACTGGTTGAACTTCGTCGGGAGCGGGTACTTCGTCAGGATCCCCTGGTCCTCGCGGCCGGCGCTCAGCTCGACCCAGAGCTTCTTGCGGTCCTCGAGGGGCCGGTTGACGTAGTAGCGCGTCGTCGTCTCGAGGCTCCCCTCGGGGTCGGTCGGGTCGGCGGTCTCGTACGTCGTCTCTTCCAGCGCGACGTCGCTCTCGAGGTCGCCGAACAGCGGGAGCGTCCAGCCGTCCTCCGGGGCCGGGATGTAGCTCACCGGCAGGTTCAGGCCGAAGTGGCCGCTCAGGAAGCGGAAGTACGTCGTCTTGCCGGACGCCGGGATCCCGACGACGGCGATCCGCGCCGTCTCCTCGGAGGACTTCGCCTCGCGCTTCGCGCCGGGGGCGCGCCGGGTCCGGGTCGTGACCTTCACCTCCGGCACGCGCTCCCCCTCCTTACCGCATCTCCGCGAGGCATATCTCGATGAAGTCGAGCGTCCCGTCGACGACCGCTCCGGTCCCGGCGAGCTCGAGGCGGGCATCCTGCAGCTGGCCGAAGACCTGCTCGACCGCCGCCTCGTGCTTCAGCGCCGCGTCCTGGAGGTCGCCGGCCCCGGCGAGCCGCGTCAGCTGGTAGGTCCCGCGCAGCTCCATCAGCTTGCCGAGCAGCGCCCGTAGCCGCTCGCGGATCGCCGGCCGGGTCCCCTCGAGGCGGTGCTCCGCCTCGTCCAGGAACTGCACGAGCGTCTCGGTCTCGCGGTCGTTCTGCAGCTTCGCCTGCAGCAGCGCGAGGCGGCGGAGCACCGCTCCGCGGCTCTCCTCGGGGAGCTTCTCGGCGGCGTTCCACGCCTCCAGGAGCGCCTTCGCGGCCTCCGCCGGCTGCTTCTGGGCGAAGCGGATCCTCGCCTCCCAGTACCACCGGCTCACCGCCGGCAGGACCGACGCCGAGCGCGTCAGCATCGCCGCGGCCTGGTCGTACCGTCCCGCGAGGTACGTCTCGACGATCTCCCCGAGGGGACCGTAGCGGTCCTTCAGGTACGCCGGCGAGCCGCCGGTCGTCGGGAGGACGCCGACCTCGACCCCGGGCGAGACGAGCGCGGCCGACGGGGAGGCGGGCGCTCCCGGCCCGACCTGGAGCTTCGCGACCGTGCCGTGCGCCCCCGGGTCCTTGAGCGCCTTCGCCGCGCTCGCCGCGGTGCGGGCGAGCTCCTCCGGGTGCAGCTCGTCGACCCCCGGGGCCTCGTCGCCGTAGCCGACGTCGAGGAACGCCTGGACCATCTGCGCGAACAGCGCCGAACCGGTCGTGACCTCCTGGAACGTGAAGACCCCCCCGCCGCCGATCTCGGCGGA
>JASHSA010000103.1 GCA_030037035.1 Thermoplasmata archaeon | reverse complement strand
CGTCCGGGACCGCGCCGGCGAGTTCTCCGTCCGGCGCCTGGTGGAGGCCGATCGGTGAGGGTCGGCCTCGAGGTCCACCAGCAGCTCGCGACCGGCAAGCTGTTCTGCGCCTGCCCGGTCGAGCTCGTGGAGACGACCGACGCGACGTTCTCGCGACGGCTGCGACCGTCGAGCGGAGAGGAGCAGCGGGTCGACGCGGCGACGGCCTTCCAGGCGTCGCGCCATCTCCTCTACCGCTACGAGAGCGGGCCGTCGAACTGCCTGGTCGAGAGCGACGAGGAGCCGCCTCGGCCGCTGAACGAGGAGGCGCTGGACGTCGCGCTCACGGTCGCCCTCCTGCTCGGGAGCCGCCCGGTCGACGAGGTCGAGGTGATGCGCAAGATCGTCGTCGACGGCTCGAACACGACCGGCTTCCAGCGGACCGCGCTGGTCGCCGTCGGCGGGGCCCTGGAGGTCCGGGGCCGGCGCCACGAGATCCTGTCGATCTGCCTCGAGGAGGACGCCGCCCGCAAGCTCGGCGCCTCCGGCGGCGAGGTCGCCTACCGGCTGGACCGTCTCGGGATCCCGCTCGTCGAGATCGCGACCGGTCCGACGATCACTTCCGGCGCGGAGGCCCGCGAGGTCGCCCAGGAGATCGGCGCCCTCCTGCGCGCGACGCGTCGCGTCCGGCGCGGGATCGGCACGATCCGCGAGGACCTCAACGTCTCGGCCGAAGGAGGCCGCCGGGTCGAGATCAAGGGCGTTCAGGAGCTGCGCCTGCTCGGCGCGTACGTCGACCGTGAGGAGGCCCGGCAACGGCTCCTGCTCGAGGTCCGCGACGAGCTCGCGCGGCGGGGAGCTCGCGTCGGAGGCGAGGTCGTCGACGTCGGCCCCGCGCTCGGGGACGTCGCCGAGGGGCCCCTCGGTACCGCGGTGCGCGCCGGCGGGGCGGTCGTCGCGCTCCGCCTCTTCGGCTTCGACCGGCTCCTCGGCCCGCGCTCCGGCTCGGAAGAGCGCCTGGGCCGAGAGCTCGCCGACCAGGCGAAGGCGGTCGGCCTCGGGGGGGTCGTCCACTCCGACGAAGGGCCGGCCCACGGACTCACCGAGGCGCACGTGGCGAGGCTGCGCGAACGGCTCGGCCTCGGCGGCCAGGACGCGTACGTGCTGGTCGCCGACCGCGCGCGGCCCCGCGCTCTTCGGGCCGCCGAGCAGGTCCGGCTTCGGGCCGAGGCGGCGATCGAGGGGGTCCCCGGGGAGACGCGGGACCCGCTCCCGGAGGGCCGGAGCCGGTACTCTCGCCCGCTGCCGGGGCGCGACCGCCTCTACCCCGAGACCGACGTTCCTCCGATCGTCGTCGGTGCCGAGCGGTTGGCCCGTCTGCGCGCGGCGCTCCCGGAGCGGCCGGCGGCTACGCTCGAGCGCCTCGTGCGCCAGCACGGCCTCGCCGCCGAGCTCGCCGGTCAGCTCGTCTACGGCACCGACCTCGAGCGGTTCGAGGAGCTCGTCGGCCGCGGGCATCCCGCGGCGACGGTCGCTCGCCTCCTCATCCAGGAGCTCCCCGCGGTACCTGTCGTCGAGGGGGCGCCGCCGTTCGACCCCGAGACCGCCATCCTGGACGCCCTGTTGCGGGCGGTCGAAGCAGGGCAGTTCGCGAAGGAGGGGACCGGCCGGGTCCTCGCCGAGCTCGCCCGGGGGGCCCCGACGCTCGACGAGGCGGTCCGGCGCACCGGTCTCACGGCCGTCCGGGCCGGCGACCTCTCCGAGCTGGTGGAGAGGATCGTCGAGGGCCAGCTCGCGCTCGTCCGGGAGCGGGGGGAGGCGGCGTTCTCCCCGTTGATGGGCGACGTCATGCGCGAGCTGCGGGGCCGCGCCGACGGCAAGGAGGTCGCCGCAGAGCTCCGACGGGCGATCGCTCGACACGTCCGCGACGCGGCGAGCTGACGGGGGGGACACCGACGGACGGGCGAAGCCGCCACGCCGACCGCCTCCGCGGCGTCGTCACGGACGTCGACGGGACCCTCACCGACCGCCACCGTCGCCTCGACCCGAGGGCGATCGAGGCGGTTCGTCTCCTGGAGGCGTCCGGGGTCCCGGTGACGCTGGCGACCGGCAACGTCCTGCCGATCGCGCTCGGGCTGCAGCGGTTCCTCGGCACGAGCGGGCCGATCGTCGCGGAGAACGGCGGCCTCGTCTGCTGGCCGGAGCACGGCACCGCGGTCGTCGAGCGCAGGGCCGACCGCGCGGTCGCGCTGCGGGCGTGGAGGGCGGTGCAGGCGGCGGGGATCCCGGCCCGTCGCCTCTTCACCGACCGCTGGCGGGAGACCGAGGTGGCGCTCGAGCCGACCGTCTCGCTCGCGTCGGTCCGGCGCGCCGTCCGGGGGATCCCGGTGACGGTCGAGTCGACCGGCTACGCGATCCATCTCCTCGAGCGCGGCGCGGGCAAGCTGCCGTCGCTCGTCCGCGCGCTCTCCCGGATCGGCCTGACCCCGGCCGACTGCGTGATCCTCGGCGACGGGGACAACGATGTCGCGATGCTTCGCGCGGCCGGCTTCTCCGTCAGCTTTCCGACCGGCAGTCCCCGGGCCCAGAACGCGGCGAGGCTCGTCACCCGGCAGAGTTATTCGGCGGGGTTTGAGGAAGGCCTTAAGGCGAGCGGGCTTCTCGCATAGCCGCTCCAGAGACCGGGGCGGAGTCGGCCGTGCTCGTCGGACAGTGCGCTTCGTGCGGGGCCCCGGCGTCGCTCGGCTGCACGGTCTGCGGCCGAACGTTCTGCAAGAACTGCTTGGACGCCGACGAGCGGCTCTGCGCGGACTGCCTGAGGGGCCAGCGACGGCTCCGCGGGGGTTCCGTCGAGGCTCGCCCCCCGCCGTCGCGGCGGGTCGTCCGTCGGATCCCGGGGGCGACCGCGAAGGACTGAGGGGTCGGTCCGAGCGCTCGTCTCGCCTAGAGGTCCACGCCCGGCAGGACGAACGGCCCCTTCGGCGACGCGCGGGCGAGGGCGATCAGGACGATCCCGAACCCTCCGGCGAACGCCCCCAGACCGACGGTCGCCCAGGCGTACGGCCCGAGGGTCGGGCCAAAGTAGACGTGCCAGAGCCGGTGCCCGCCCGCGGGGGCGTAGAGGTGCAGGAGGAGGTTGAGGACGATGCCCAGCCCCCAGCCGACCGCGGTCAGCACGCCCCCGGCGCCGAAGAGGCCGAGCCGGACATCGCCCTTCGGGTCGAACGGGGGGACCGCCGGGGTCTCCTGGAGGTCGTCCACGCCGGTCGAACGACGTGCGGAGTATAGGGCTTGCCGTGCGAGGACGCCCTCGGTAGAGCGGCCACCGAGTCGAGCCGAGGCCCGGGAACGATGAACCGCGACGGGCAGGAGGCCGTGCGCGGACCCTGAGGGGGGAAGGACGAGAGTCGTTTCGTCGCAGGTCGATCGCCGCCCTCGTGACGAGCGCCCCGCCGGAGGGCCCGAGCCGCGGCGCAAGATCAAGACGCCGATTTCCGGAGAGGGATCTCCCGCGACCCCTCCGAGGTCGGGATTAGTAGTCTTAATATACTAACACAAACTTATCGCAACGGGGATTCCCCCGGTGAAAAGATGACGAAAACACTGACCAAGCCACAGGACCCGAGCGACCCTTGGAGCGACCTCGACCGCGCGTTCCACGAGATGAGCACGCGCTTCTTCGAGCCTATCGGGCTCGGCGGATACGCCCTGGCGGTCCGCGAGGACGGCACGGGGTTCCGCCCGGCCCGCACCGACGTCTCGGAGAGCGGCACGGCGTACAAGATCGTCGCCGAGATCCCCGGCATCCCGAAGGAGAAGCTCGACATCCGCGTGCGCGGCTCGACCGTCGAGATCCGTGGAGAGACCGCCGAGGAGAAGGCGACCGAAGGCACGACGTACGTCCATCGCGAGCGCTCCTACCAGGGCTACTACCGCGCCCTCGAGCGGCGTGTAGTCGACGATCTCGGCGGTCGAGAGGTCCTGCGGGGGGCCCCCGGGCGGCCCCATCATGCCGGGGCGCCCTTCCCGCCGCCGCGGCGCTGGGCGAGCACCGCCCGCGGGTCCGCGCCGTCGACGCTCAGGCCGAGCGAGACGCAGGTGCCGATCACCTGGTTCATCTTCTCCTC
>JASHSA010000102.1 GCA_030037035.1 Thermoplasmata archaeon | reverse complement strand
CGCAGGACATCCACCCGCCCGACCTCGCCGCCGAGGACCCCGGAGCGCACGGGCCGGTCGCCCCGACGTACTCGACCGGACCGGCGCCGATGGGCATCGCCGACCTCGGGCTGCGCAACGAGTCGGGGACGCTCCGGCCGTACGACCTGAACACCTCCCGGGTCTGGGGCTCGGTCGACTTCACCCGCGCGGCGTCGGTCTACGTCGACGGGGACGGTCCGGACACGTTCGGCATCCAGCTCAACGCGGTCGCGACCAACATCACGCTCTTCGGGGAGCCGGGCTTCCAGTTCTGGACGCAGAACTTCGCCAGCTACACCCCCAGCACCGAGCAGCTCTCCCTCGGCGACAACGTCTGGAACTTCTCCGCGGAGCCGTTCTCCGCGAACGCGATCTATGCCCATGGGCAGAACGGCAGCCCCGAGCCGCCGATCTACTACTACGCGGTCGGCCCGACGCTGACGGTCGCCTACCCGTTCACGCTGAACCTCTACCTGAACGCGGCGCTCGTCGGGGGCCGCCCGGCGGTGTTCTTCAACTACTCGGTCGTGGAGACGCACACGACGCTGCGCGGGTCGTTCGACTACGTCGTCTTCGCCTCCACGCTCGGGCCGGTCGCGCACGCGGCCCAGGTTCCCGCCTTCGAGGTCAACGGCACCGGGCTCGACCCGATCGGCCTCCCGAACGACTTCGAGCTCGTCCTGGTCGGCAACGACGACGGCGACACCACGACGTTCTTCGCGATGAACGCGACGATGGCGCTCGAGTACTGGAACGCGACGCTCAAGCGCTTCGCCGTCGTCCCCACGGCGTACGACGCCGGGAGCGACACCGGCGAGACGAGCAACGGGATCCTTCCGGTCTACCAGGTCCCGCTGCTCGGCGGCCCTCCGACGGTCGACGTGCGGATGGGTCCGTCGTTCGTCCAGGGTCTCTGGAACGTCTCGCAGGCGCTGGACGGCTCGCGCCAGTTCACCGACGCGCTGAAACCGCAGAACGCGTTCCTGTTCGTCAGCCCGGGCTCGACGTTCGACGCCGCGACCGCGCAGTGGGTCCCGACGCTCCGCCTCGGCGCGGCGAGCTCCGACTTCTCGGTCCCGAACGGCGGCGCCTACTCGTTCCGGTGGATGCTGAGCGACCGGGTCCCGCTCAACTACTCGGTGACGACCCTTCTGCCGCTGCCGAACACGACGACCGCGCTGAGCGAGAACCTCACCGTGAGCGTGGCCGAAGGGTCGTACACTCCCCTGCTCGCCTTCGGGAACGCCCAGGTGCGGGCGATCAGCGAGCACGGCGACGGCCTCCTCGCGGACCCGTACGTCCTGGTCCATCACCCGGTCGGCGCGCTCAACCCGGTCTTCGGCCAGCTCAACGACTTCGGGTTCCCGGTCTTCGCCGGGGTCCTGCTCGTGAACACGACCGCCTACGTGCGCGTGACGGAGACGCCCGTGACGATCGACTACGGAACGTGGGAGTACGCCCCGGGCGCACCGCTCGCGATCCTCGGCCTCCCGCACACGAACGCGCTGCAGCTCGAGTTCTGGAACGTCAGCCACCTGCAGGTCGTCAACTCGAGCGGGATCACCGGCTGGCTCTCCCTGAGCTTCGCGTTCTACCCGGCCGGCGAGATCCTCTTCTGGGGCTCGAGCGACAACCTCGTCGCGAACGACACGTTCTACGACCAGGGCGCGGCGATCGCGCTGTTCGGGGGCACGAACAACACCGTCTGGGGGAACCGGTTCCTGGACGGCGCGGTCTCCCCGCGGTTCTACGAGGGCAACAACACGACCGGCGTCCTCGAGTCGGAGTCCGGCGACCTCCTCTACAACAACTACTTCGCCGACACGCAGCCGGCGGTCACCCCGACGGTCAACGCGGCGTCGTGCCAGATCGTCTGCCTCAACGCGACGTACGACGACCGCTGGAACGTCACGCCCGCGCCGGCGGCGACGGTGCGCTCCGTGCTCGACCAGAACCTCTCGGGCAGCATCCTGCACACCGCCGAGCAGGGCGGCAACTACTGGTGGAACTACGGCAGCCCGTCCGACCCGTTCGGCGTGCTCCCCTACGACAACGCCGGTCTCATCACCGTCGGGGGCGACTACGCCCCGCTCACCCCGTCGATGGTGTACAACGTGACGTTCGTGGCGAGCGGCCTTGCGCACGTCGAGCCCTGGAACGTGACGTTCCTCGGTCGGACGACGCTCGCGACGACGGCGAGCCTGACGCTGTTCGCGCCGAACGGCACGTTCAACTACACGGTCGCGGCCCCGCACGGCTACGCCGGCGACGTGAACGGGACGGTCGTCGTCAACGGCACCGCCGCCGTCGTGAACGTCACGTTCACCGAGCTGTTCGGCGTCTCGCTCCTCGAGAGCGGCCTCGTCACCGGATGGAGCTGGTCGGTGACGCTCGCGAACGCGACCGGCGTCGGGACGAACCGCACGCTCCTGTCGACGTCGACCGACGCGACCGGCCTGCTCGCGAACGCGACGTACACCGTCACCGCCAGCGCCTACGGCTACGCGCTCGTCTCGGCGCCGACCCCGCTCGACGTCGACGGGACGTTCTCGTTCGTCGACCTCGCCTTCACGCTCCTGCCGGTCCTCGCGGTCAGCGCGAGCGGCCTCCCGGACAACGCTCCCTGGACGGTCACGGTCGTCCAGGGCGCCTCGAACCTGAACCTGACAGGGATTGGCAGCGTAACGGTCGTCTTCACCGTCCTCGAGCTCGACCCGGGGTCGTACAGCTGGAGCGCCTTCGCGCTCGGCTACCTCGCCTCCCCGTCGACCGGTTCGGCGAGCGCTCCGAGGTCGACGCTGGTCCACGTCGCCTTCCACAAGGTCGCCGGCGCGAGCTCCAGCTCCGGCCTGAGCACCGACGCCTGGTGGGCCGCCGTCGGGGCGCTCGCGGCGCTCGCCGTCGTCGGGTTCGCCCTGTTCGCGGTGGAGCGGCGGCGCCGACCTCGTCCGCCGCCCCCGATCGTCGCCG
>JASHSA010000101.1 GCA_030037035.1 Thermoplasmata archaeon | reverse complement strand
CGCGCTGCAGCTCGTCGGCGTCGCGGCGCACGGGGGCTACCCGCACCGCGGCCACAACCCCGTCCCCGCGACGTTCGACCTCCTCGCCGGCGCGCTGGAGGACGGGACCCTCGCGGACGTTCCCCTCGCGCGCGCGACGTACACGGTCGACCTAAGGCTCGTGCCGGAGATGGAGCTCTCCGCCGGGACGGCGCAGGCGCTCGCCGACGCGGCGCGCCGCGCGGGCGCCGACGCCTCGCGGCTCGTCCTCGACGCCCCCCCGTCGCGCTGCCGGCCCGGCTACGCCCTTTCCCCGACGGCCCCGGCGGCGGTGAAGCTCGAGCGGATCGTGCGTGCGGAGCTCGGCGAAGCCGGCCTGTTCGGCGAGTACGGCGGGACCGACGCGAGCTCCCTGCGCGGGCTGCGCACCCCGACCGGCGCGCCGCTCCCCGCGCTCGTCTTCGGCAGCATGGACCCGGAGGCGAACATCCACGACGTCGACGAGAGCGCCGACCCGGCCCGGATCGCGGGGGTCGCGCGCACGATCGAGCGGTTCGTCCTCGAGGCGTAGGAGGTCGGCCCCCTGCTGGCCCCCCTCTGGAGCGCCGCCGTCTCCGTCCTCTGGGTCGTGCTGCCGGCGTACCTCGCGAGCGCGTTCGCGACGCTCCCCCGGGGCTGGGGCGCCCCGATGGACCTCGGCCGCACCTGGCGCCGCGACGGGCGTCGGGTCCTCGGGCCGTCCAAGACCTGGAGCGGCTTCCTGGTCGGCGGCACGCTCGCGGTGCCGTTCGGCGCGCTGGAGGCGTGGCTGATCCTCGCCGCGCCGCCGAACCTCGCCCTCGTCCCCCGCTGGGGGCCGAGCGTCCTCGCGGCGCTGCCGATCGTCGCGCTCGTCAGCTACGGCGCGATGGCCGGCGACGCGCTCGGCTCGTTCCTCAAGCGCCGCCTGGACCGGCCGAGCGGCGCCCGCACGCTGCTCCTCGACCAGCTGCCGTTCGTCCTCGTGCCGATCGCGCTCGGCGCGCTGGTCGACCCCCGGCTCTTCGTCGGGACGTTCGGCTCGTGGGAGGCGGTGTTATGGCTCCTCGTGTTCACCCTCGGGCTGCACTCGGCGTTCAACCTGATCGGGTTCCGCGCCGGGCTGAAGAAGGTGCCCTGGTGACCGACGCGGCGGACGGCCCGGTCTGGGGCCCGACGGAGATCGCGCGCGAGCTGATCGACGCGGGGGCGGTCCGCTTCGGGGAGTTCACGCTCGCGTCGGGCGCGAAGAGCGACGTCTACGTCGACGTGAAGCGTGCCTGGCCGGAGCCCCGGCGCCTCCGGGGCCTCGCCCGCGCGCTGGCGGCGCGGGCCGGGCGGGAGGAACGCCTCGCCGGCATGGAGCTGGGGGCGGTCCCGCTCGTCGTCGCGACCGCGCTCCTCCTCGACCGGCCGTACGTCGTCCTGCGGAAGGTCGCGAAGGAGCACGGGACGCGGCAGGCGTTCGAAGGGGAGCTCCCGGCCGGCTCCTCCGTGCTCCTCCTCGAGGACGTCACGACGACCGGCGGCAGCGTCGTGCGCTCGGTCGAGATCGTCCGGGGCGCCGGGGCGCGCGTCGAGCGCGCCGTCGCCGTCGTCGACCGGGAGGAGGGCGCCGCCGCCCGCCTCGCGTCGGTCGGCGTCAGGTTCGAGGCGCTCCTGACGATGGCCGAGCTTCGGGCGGCGCGCCGGTGAGCGGGCGGCTCGACCGCGACGCGACGGTCCGGTTCGACGAGCCGGCCGAGGCGGCGTCGGTCTACGCGAAGGGGTTCTTCGGCACTCCCCGACCGGACGGCTCGCTCACCCTCGACCGCTACGAGGCGGTCTACCTGACCGAGATGGGCCGCGCCGACGTCGTCGAGGGCCGGGGCCGGCCGGTCGGCTGGTCGACCGTCTTCCGCCGCGCGGTGCGCGCCGAGCCCGGCTTTCCGGTCCGCTACCTCGTCTACCGCGACCTGCGCCAGCGGGGGTACGTCGTCCGCGACGGGCCGCCGCCGGTCGCCTTCTCGGTCCTGCCGCGCGGCGGGGTCCTGCAGAAGACCCCGGCCCGCTTCTGGGTCGAGGCGATCAGCGAGCGCGAGCCGTTCGACCTCGCGCGCGTCGTGACGCTCGCCGAGCGGGCGCAGGCGTCGCGCAAGCTGCTCTGGCTCGGGGTCGTCGACGAGGAGTCCGACCTGACGTACTACCGCCTCCGTCGCCCGGCCCCGACCGGCGCCGTCTCGCCCGCCCCCCTCGCGACGCCGACCGACGGCTGGCTTGGCGACGACCGGCTCACCGTCCACGACCCGGCGGCGGTCGACGGCCTCGGCCGCCAGCTCGCCTACGGCAGCCGGGTCGGCGACCGCCTCGAGCTCTCGCTGCTGGAGGGGGCCTACCTCGCGCGGAGCGGCCAGCTGCGGGTCCGCGACGCGAAGAGCGGCCGCACCGTGCCGCTCGAGCGCCTCGAGGCGAGGGCCCGCCGGCTCGACCCGAGGTTCGCCGAGCGCCTCGCCGCCTACCGCGACCTGCGCGAGCGTCGGCTCGTCGTGAAGACCGGCTTCAAGTACGGCGCCCACTTCCGCGCCTACCCTCGGAACCCCGAGCACGCCCACGCCCGCTACCTCGTCCAGGCGCTGCCGGAGCGGCACGTCGCGACGTGGCCGGAGGTCGCCGGCGCGGTGCGCGTGGCGCAGGGGGTCCGCAAGGAGTTCCTGGTCGCGAGCGTCTCGGCCGGCGACGCCGTGCGCTTCCTCTCCCTCGAGAGGATCCGGCCCTGAGCCGCCGGGGCGCTACGGCGGGCAGTCGACGGTGACCCCGGAGCCGAAGCCGATCAGCGCGCCGCTCGTGAGGTTCATCGCGGCGACGTCGGCGCTCTCGGCGACGGTCCCGCCGAGGAGCGGGTCGCACGGGGCGTAGACGACGGCCCAGAGCCCGGGGATCGAGATCCCGGAGTACGTCCCCCCGGCGAAGGCGGCGAGCGCCACCGTCGTGAGGCTCGGGTTGCCGGAGACGTACTCCTGCCCGGCCGCCTGCCAGGCGAGACCCGCGACGGCCGGGCTGTCGACCGTCGCCGCCGGCAGGGGGTGGTCGACGGGACCGTTCACCGCGCACTCCGCCCCCCCGACCGTGGCGAGCGGCGTCGCGGTGCCGTTGAGGACCTCGGTCACCACGACCTCCTTCGTCGAGCTCTCCGCGAGGACGAACAGCCAGAACGGGGCGAGGCCGGAGCCGAACGAGCCGGCGAACGGAGGCACGAGGAGCTGCGACGGCAGCGTCCCCCCCGGAAGGGCGCTCGCGGTGCAGTTCGTGCCGACCACGCTCGTGAGGTTCGTCGTCGGGACGCTGGTCGGGAGGCGGACGTCGACCCCGACGCCGCCGGAGGCGAGCCAGCTGCCGCCGAGCTCGGTGCCGGTCGCGCTCTCCGCGGCGGAGCGGGCACGCGCGAAGTCGACCCCCAACACCGACGCGGCACGGTGCCAGGGGATCGTCCCGGTCGCGAAGAGCGCCGCGACCACCGCGACGGAGACCGCGGCCGCCACGGCGACGGTCCACCAGGTCCGACGTCGACGCGCGGGGCCCGTCGTTCGTCGTCCGTCCGGCCCCGGGGGAGCGTTCTCCGAGGACGGCGCGCTCGGGGACGCCGGCGCCGACCCCCCGCCAGAGCCGTCGGCCGCGCCCATCGCCCGGAACGGTCCACGGGCGTACATCTCCCTTCTACCCCCGGGGACGGCTCGGGGAAAGGGGCGACCGGAGCCATGAAATGCGCGGAACGCTCGCCGGTCGTCGAGCGGATGGACGAGGACCTTCGTGCCACGGCCGAGCGCCTGACCCGCCTGCTCGAGCTCGACCGACCGCCGCTCCAGGTCTCCTACCTGGAGGAGCCTCCGACCGGCGTCCCGGAGCACCCCGGGGGCGTGCCGTCCGTCTGCACGTTCTTCGCCTTCGGGACGGAACGCCCGTTCTACGCCCCGCTCGCGCGTCACACCGACTGCGAGGTCGGGGCGTTCGTCCTGGGCGTGCCTCCCGAGGGGGAGCTCGGGAGCCGACTGATGTCGACGGTCGGCCGGATGCAGGCGGAGGGGTACCTTGCGGCCGGCGAGGAGGCGCGGATCCCCCGGAACCCGACCCCGCCGAAGTTCGTCGCCTACGGCCCGCTGGGCACCCTTCCGATGCCCCCGACCGACGTGCTCCTCTTCGCCCGCCCCGCCGCCGCGATGCTCGCCGCGGAGGCGGCGAGCGGCGGCGCCGACGCCCGGCCGGTCCCGATGAACGGCCGGCCGATGTGCGCGATCGTGCCGATCCTCCGTCAAGGTAGCCCGGTCGCGCTCTCCCTCGGATGCGTCGGCTCGCGGATCTACACCGACCTCGGCCCGGAGCGGATGGTCGTCGGGATCCGCGGCGACCATCTCGGCCGCTTCGTCGCCAAGCTCGAGCAGGTCGTGCGGGCGAACGAGGCGATCGGCCGCGCCGACCGGGAACGGAAGGCCGCGTCGAGCCACCCGTACCGCGCGCCGAGACGCCGGGGACGGACGCCGCGTCGGCGCGCGAGCTAGGCGAGCGCGTCGGCGCCGTTCACGGCGTGCACCAGGCGGCCGAGCAGGCGCCCGAGCTCTCGGGGAGCGGCGCCCCCGCGCCGAGCCTCCTCTACGGCCGAGCCGACGACGACCCCGTCCGCTCCGCTCGCGACGGCGTCCCGGGCGCTCTCCGGGTCCCGGACGCCGAACCCGACGAGGACCGGCAGCCTCGGGGCGGCGCGATGGGCCGCCGCGACCAGCGGGGCGAGCGCTCGCGCCGCGGCCGGCCGCCGTCCGGTCCCGGTCGTCCCGTAGCGGGAGACCAGGTAGAGGAACCCCGAGGAGCCCCGCGCGATCCGGCCGACCCGCAGCGCCGACGCGGCCGGCGCCGCCAGCAGGACGAGCGCGACGCCGGCGCGCGTCATCGCCCTTCGCCACGGCTCGGCCTCCTCGAACGACAGGTCCGGCACGATCAGTCCGGTCGCCCCGGCGTCGCGGAGCTCCCGCGCCGCACGGTCGAGGCCGCGCGCCCAGACCGGATTGGCGTAGGTCATCACCGCCGTCGGGAGGATGCGGTTCGCGGTGGCGAGCTGCTCGAGCAGGTCCGACCAGGACGTCCCGTGCTCGAGGGCCCGGTCCGCCGCCGCCTCGAGCGTCGGGCCGTCGGCGATCGGGTCGGAGAACGGGAAGCCGAGCTCGAGGGCGGCGGCGCCGGCGTCGGCGAACGCCCGGACCGTCGGGCCGAGACGTCGGCGTCGCGCCCGGTCGACCATCAGGTACGGCACGACGACGCGCCGGCCCCCGGCGCGCGCGACGCTAAGCGCCCGCGCGAGCGGCTCCACGCACCACCTCGAGGTCCTTGTCGCCCCGGCCGGAGAGGGTGACGACGACGCGCTCCCGCGCCGGGCGCCGTCGCGCCTCGCGGACGGCGGCGTAGACCGCGTGCGACGGCTCGAGGGCCGGGAGGATCCCCTCGTCCTCCGCGAGCCAGCGGAACGCCGCGAGCGCCCCGTCGTCGTGGACCGCGACGTACCGGACCCTTCCGGCGTCCCGCAGGAAGGCGTGCTCCGGTCCGACGCCGGCGTAGTCGAGCCCCGCGGAGACGCTCTCGGTGTCGGAGACCTGGCCGTCCGCGTCCTGGAGGACGTAGGAGAACGAGCCGTGCAGGATCCCGGGACGACCGCGCGAGAGGGACGCCGCCCCGACGCGCGAGCCTCGGGGCCCGCCGGCCTCGACCCCGAGCAGCTCGGTCGGCGAGCCGAGGAGCGGCCGGAACGTACCGATCGCGTTCGACCCGCCCCCGACGCACGCGACCGCGAGGTCGGGGGGCCGACCGAACTCCCGCCGGGCGTCCCGAAGGATCTCGCGGCCGATGACGCTCTGCAGCTCGGCGACGATCGTCGGGAACGGGTGCGGGCCGACCGCCGAGCCGAGCAGGTAGTGCGTCGTGCGTACGTTCGCGATCCAGTCGCGCAACGCGGCGTTGATCGCGTCCTTGAGGGTGCGGCGGCCGCTCGTGACGGGGATCACGTTCGCGCCGAGCAGGCGCATCCGCTCGACGTTCGGCCGCTGTCGGGCGATGTCGACCTCGCCCATGTAGACCTCCGTACGGAGGCCGAGCGCCGCGCCGAGCATCGCGGTCGCGACGCCGTGCTGGCCCGCGCCCGTCTCGGCGATGAGTCGGGGCTTGCCCATGCGGACCGCGAGGAGCGCCTGGCCGAGCGCGTTGTTGAACTTGTGCGCGCCCCCATGGAGGAGGTCCTCGCGCTTCAGCCAGATCTCCGCGCCGCCGGCGCGGCGGCTCAGCCGGCGCGCGTGGTAGAGCGGCGTCGGCCGCCCTCCGAGGGTCCGCGAGAGGCGGTCGTGCTCGCGTCGGAACGTCGGGTCCCGGCGGGCGGAGCGCCACGCCGACTCGAGCTCGGCGAGGGCGGGGACGAGCGTCTCGGGGACGTACGCCCCGCCGTACGGTCCGTAGCGCCTACCCATGGCC
>JASHSA010000100.1 GCA_030037035.1 Thermoplasmata archaeon | reverse complement strand
AGCGCCTCCCGGCGCTCGGCGGCGGCGTCGCCCCGGCCCCGGCGGCCGAACATGGGATCCCGTGCGTCGCGCACCGCGCGGAGGAAGGCGGCCGGGTCCTCGCTGGCCCGTTCGAAGCCGTAGAGGGCGAGCTCCCGCAGGAAGCTCGAGCGGCCCCGCCAGCCGATCCTGCGCCGGACCGCGGGGTTCAGATGGCGTTTGGCGAGGCGCCAGACGTCGTTGGTGCTCCGGAAATCCCGGGCGGAGAGCCCGATGACGACCTGCGGCATGGTCCCGACGGCGCCGGTGGCGGCCGCCGCTCATTAGCTCGCCGACCCGGCCGCTCATCCCCACGGGAGGAACACCGCGAGGCCGACCCCGGCAAGGAAGATCGCGGCGAACCAGAAGTGGCGCACGAACAGCGTCCGCCCGTCGACCGTGCCGGCGGCGAAGGCACGGTCGCTGAGGGCGACGCCGACGGCGATCGCGGCCAGGGCGACCTCGTACGGAAGCCGCAGCCGCTCGGCGTAGCCGAACGTCGCCAGCAGGACGAGCGCGGCGCCGTGCAACGCCGCGACGAGCTGCCGGGAGCGTGCCGGGCCGAGGGCGACGGGCAACGAGCGCAGCCCGAGCCGTCGGTCGCTCTCCACGTCCCCGAGGCTGTGGACCGTCTCGAACGCCGTCCCCCACGCGAGGACCCCCCCGACGGCGAGCCAGGCGGCGAGCGGCAGCGTCCCGTCCAGGGCGACGAACGCCGCGGCCGGCGTGATCGCTTCGACGAGCCCGAGGAACACGGTCGTCGCGGCGGCGATGCGCTTGGTGTAGCTGTAGCCCAGGACGAGCGCGAGGGCGACCGGCGCGAGCTCGAGCGCGAGCCGGTTCAGCAGCGCCGCCGCCGCGAACACGACCGCCGCGCACGCCACGGTCGTGACGAGGGCGAACCGCGGCGAGAGGCGGCCGCTCGGAAGCGCTCGCGCCGCGGTCCGCGGGTTGGCGGCGTCCAGGTCGCGGTCGGCCCACCGGTTGAACGCATGGCCGGCGTTGCGCGCGGCGACGAACGCGACGACGACGAGGGCGAACGGCTCCAGCCTCGGGAGACCGGCGGCGGCGACGAGGACGAACGCGACGGCGAACGGCAGGTTCAGCGCGACGTTCTGGATCTCCAGGAACCGGGCGAGCTCGCCGAGCCGGCCGCGGGCCCCGGGCGCGGGGCTCAGGCGTTCGGACGCTTCCACAATCGCTCGAGCGCCGGCTCGGCGCGGACGATCCTCTCGGCGGCGGCGGCGGCCGCCGGGTCCGAGCGGATCTCCTCCGGCCACGGCCGCGGAAAGCCGTCCTCCGCGCGCTTGCGGGTCGCGTCGATCCCGACCTTGCCGCCGACGTTCGGCAGAGGGTTGGAGATCGACAATTGGTCGACCGGCCCCTCGACGAGCTCGAGGTCGCGCGCCGGGTCGGCCTGCAGCCCGACGCGGTAGAGGACCTCCGAGAGGTCGTGGACGTTGACGTCGTCGTCGACGACCACGAGGTAGCGGACGAACATCATCTGGCCGAGCCCCCAGAGCGCGTGCATCACCTTGCGCGGGTGACCGGGGTAGGCCTTGCGCACGCTGACGACGGCGACGTTGATGAACAGGCCCTCGAGCGGGAGGTCCATGTCGACGATCTCGGGGAGCACGAGGCGGATCACCGGAAGGAAGATCTGCTCGACCGCCTTTCCGAGCGCGGCGTCCTCGGTCGGGGGCTTACCGGTCACGGTGCCGAGGTAGACCGGCCGGTCCCGGCGCGTGATGCGCTCGACGTGGAGGACCGGGAACGGCTCCGGCGCCGAGTAGTAGCCGGTGTGGTCGCCGAACGGTCCCTCCACGGCCCGCTCCGTCGGGTCGACGTAGCCTTCGAGGACGATCTCGGCGGACGCCGGTACCTCCAGCGCGACGCTGCGGGCCGGGACCAGCTCGACCGGTTCGGAGCGCAGGAGGCCCGCGAAGGCGAAGTTCGAGATCCCCTCCGGAACGGGAGCGAGGCCGCTGAAGACGGTCGCCGGTTCGGCCCCGATCACGGCGGCGACCGGCATCCGCTCGCCCCGCGCCGCCCACTTGCGGTAGTTGTTCGCGCCGACGCGGTGGATCTGGGCGTGCAGCCCGAGCGTCGAGGGGCCGTACTGCTGGAGCCGGTAGATGCCGGCGTGCTGCGCGCCGGTCTCCGGGTCGCTCGTGATCACGACCGGGAACGTCACCGTCCGCCCCCCGTCCTTCGGCCAGCACTTCAGGATCGGGAGCCGGTCGAGGTCGACGTTCGGCTCCTCCACCTCCTGGCAGGGGGCGGAACGGACCCGCTTCGGGGCGAGCGCACGGACGCTCGAAAGGGTCGCGATCGTCCCCTCGAGGTCGCGGAGCGCCCCCGCGATCCCGGCCGGCGGCCGCAGCCGGGTCAGCCGCTCGACGCGCGCGGCGACCTCCTTGAGGTCCTGGGCCCCCAGCGCGTAGGCGATGCGGCGCGGAGCGCCGAGGACGTTCGTCGCCACCGGCATCGACGCCCCGGCGACGTTCTCGAAGAGGAGCGCGGGGCCGTCGGCGCGGTGGACCCGATCGGTCAGCTCGGCGATCTCCAGGTCGCGCGAGATCGGCGCCCGGAGGCGAAGCAGCTCGCCGCGCTGTTCGAGGGCGTCGAGGAACTCGCCGAGCGAGCGGAACGCCACGGCCGCCGCCGAGCCGGCGTCCGTATTAAATCGCGCACATCGCCGGCGCGCCGAGGGTTCTTAACGGAACCTCGTCTCGGCGGCGCGATGCAGGCGGTGACGCTGCGGTTCCGGACCGACGACCTGGTCCGTCTGGGCGTCGTGCCGCCGCGATTGTTCGAGCGGTACGAGGAGATCGAGCTGCTCCAGACGCTCCGGCTCGACACCGGCTCGCGCCTCGAGCTCCTCCGCGTCCGCCATCGGGGACCGCTGCGCTCGGCCGCCGAGCTCGAGCGCGACGCACGACGCATCCGCTCGCTCTACGGGCTCTCCGACTTCGAGATCGTCGACGAGCGACCGCGCAGCCGCGAGTACGTCATCCTCGCGCGCCAGCGCAACCCGGAGCGGCTACGTCGCTGGCTCGCGCTCGCCGGCGGCGGGATCACGCCGGCGGCGCCGTTCCGCCTGACGGAGGAGGAGACGGTCGCGTCGTTCCACGGGGAGGAGCGGGCGATCCGCCGGGTGCTGCGTCGCCTCGACCAGGAGGAGTTCCCGTACCGCCTGCTGCGGACGAGCGCACGACCGGCGTTCGCCGACCGTGCCGAGGGGGAGCTGACCCCGCTGCAGGGACGGATGCTGGCGCGGGCGTGGGCGCTCGGATACTACGCGATCCCCCGTCGCGTCACGCTGGGCCGTCTCGCCCGCTCGACCGGCCGCAGCGGCCCGGGTCTCGGCAAGCTCCTGCGGCGCGCGGAGGGGCACCTGGTCGCCCGCTGGCTCGTCGCCCAGGGGACGGTCGCGGAGGACGGGGAGGCGAGCGCGCCGCGCGGCAGCGGGCGCGCTCCCTAAGAGGGCGGCCGGCTCGAGGTGCGGCCGTGGCCCCCCGCCTTCGTACGGTGCGCGTCGAGGTGCTCGCGGACGCCGGGCGGCCCCGCCTGCCGGCCCGGGCGACGGCCGGCTCGGCGTGCTTCGACCTGAGCGCGGCCGCTCCGGCGCTCCTGCGCCGGGGGGAGGTGACGCTCGTCCGCACCGGGCTCCGCGTCCGCTGCCCGCCGGGGACCTTCCTCGAGGTCCGGCCGCGCAGCGGCCTTTCCTCGCGGGGCGTCCTGATGGTCAACGCCCCGGGGACGATCGACCGGGACTACTCGGGCGAGGTCTTCGTCCCGCTGACGTTCCTGTTCTCGGGTCGCTACCGGATCGCGGCGGGCGACCGCATCGCGCAGGCGAGGCTGGTCGCGGAGACCTCGACCGTCTTCCGGCGGGGGCGGGTCGCCCCGGTGGCGAGCCGGCGCGGCGGTTTTGGGAGCACGGGGCGCTAGCGGAACTCGGAGAGCAGTCGCTGGACGCTCTTGGCGGCCGGCGGGGGAGGGGGTTGGCCGCCCGCGGCCTCGGCCTCGACCCGCTCGAGCATCGCGTGCATCCGGCGCTCTCGGGCGAACGCCGAGCGCTGGAGCCCTTCGTCCCGCGTCCCCTCGGCGACCAGCACGACCGCGTGGCCCGCGCGGGCCCTCCCGGTGCGTCCGCGGCGCTGGATCGTGCGGATCACGTCCGGGATCGGCTCGTAGAGGACGACGAGGTCGGTCGACGGGATGTCGAGCCCCTCCTCGGCGACGGAGGTCGCGACGAGGCAGTTGACCGATCCCGCGCGGAACCGGTCGAGCAGGCCGACCTGGTCCTTCTGCGAAAGTCCCGGGTCGCGGCCGTGGGCCGCCTGGCCGACGAACCGTGCCGCGCGCACTTCGGGGTCGTGCAGCGCGTCGAACTCGGCGACGAGGCGGTCGACCGTGTCGCGGTACTGCGAGAAGACGATCACCCGTGCGCCGGGCTTGCCGTGCACCTCGTCGCGCACGAGGGTGACCGCGCGTCCGATCTTGGGATGCTCGAGCGTGATCTCCCCGAGGCGACGACGGACCTCCTGGACGTCCGGGTCCCCGAGGAACGCGCGCTGCGCGGGGGTCGCCCGGCGCCCGGGCGTCACGCTTTGTCGGGCGAAGAACTCCCGGAGCGCGTCGACCCCCTGGCTCTCGGTGAGGTCGAGCGCGTGGAGGCCCTTCATGACGACCGCCTGGGCGGTGACCGCCTGCCAGAGGCTCGCCGACGAGGCCCCTCCGGCGTCGCGCTCGACCGAGAGACGGTGGTGGAGCTGAGCGCCGACCGCGAGGACGGCCCGCCGATTCACCTCGCCTTCCTGCAGCAGGCCGAGCCGCTGGAGCGTCTGCGCCGCTCGTCCGATCGCGGCGCGCAGGAGGATCGCCAGGTGCCGGACCTCCGGGGGGACCGGGACGACGATCGCCTCGACCCCGATCCCGTGGAGGTACGGGGCGACGTCCGGGCTCTGTTCGGTGCGGTACTCGAAGCGCTCGATCGCGAGGTTCGTCCAGACCTCACGGATCCGCTCGAGGCTTCCTCCGGGCGAGGCGGTCATCGCGAGGACCCTCGCGCGCGGGCCGTCGCGGTTGGCGCGGCCGATCGCGACGTACGGATAGTCGCCGACCGCCCGATGGGCCTCGTCGAAGACGATCAGCGAGAACGAGGCGAGCGGGAAGCCGGCGGAGACGAGGTCGTTCGCGACGACCTGGGGGGTCGCGACGACGACCTGGGGAGGGTTGAGCAGCTCGCCACGACGCTCGGGGGAGATCGCGCCCGTGAGCACGAGGGGACGCGGGGCGAACAGCGTGCGTTCGACCTCGCGCGCATGCTGGACCACGAGCGGTCGCGTCGGCGCGAGCAGGAGGATCGAGCTTCGCGGCTCGCGCAGAAGATGCTCGGCGACGACCCGGAGCGCGATCGCCGTCTTCCCGAGGCCGGTCGGAAGCACGACCAGCGTGTTGTGCTCGGCGGCCGCGCGCGCGATCGCGCCCTGGTACTCGCGCTCCTCGAGGACCCCCGGCCGCACACGGGGGTGCTCCACGGTCCCCATCAGCGGACCCCCTCGGCTTCCATCGAACGGCCCTTTATCAGGCCGCGGCTACGAACGGCGGTGCTCGGTCCGCTCGTCGTCGCGCTCGTCGCGGTCGCCGCGGTCGTCGTCCTGCTCTACCAGGGGCTCGCGCTCTGGTTCGCGCGGTCGATGCCGCGCCTCGACCCGGAGGCTCCCGGCGCCGGATCGGCCGCGGGATCGGTGAGCGTCATCCTCGCGGCGCGGGACGAGGAGGAAGAGCTGCCGGCGGCGCTCGACGGCCTGCTCGCCCAGGACGACCCGCCGCTCGAGATCGTCGTCGTGGAGGGAGGGTCGACCGACCGGACCCGCGACGTGGTCCGGGCGCGCGCCCCCCGCGTGCGGCTCGTCGACGAACCGCCCCTGCCGCCCGGCTGGGTCGGGAAGAACTGGGCCTGCTGGACCGGGGCCCAGGCCAGCCGCGGGGCGTGGCTGCTGTTCCTGGACGCGGACGTTCGGCTCGCTCCGTCGGCGCTGCGCACCGCCGTTCGTTGGGCGCTCCGAGAGCGCGCGTCGCTCGCCACGATCGCCCCGCGCGTCGAGATGCGCACGTTCTGGGAGCGCGTCGTCCTCCCGTTCTACGTCCAGATGGTCCTGACCTACTTCCGCGCCCCGCGGGTCAACCTCGACCGGTCCCGAGCGGCGATGGCGAACGGCCAGTTCTGGCTCGTCCGGCGGGAGGAGTACGAGGCGCTAGGGGGACACGCCGCCGTGCGCGACAAGGTCCTCGAGGACGTCGCGATCGCCCGAAGGTTCCGGGCGGCCGGCCGGTCGATCCGGATCGCCTGGGCCCCGGAGCTCGCGACGACCCGGATGTACCGCGACCGCCACGAGATGTTCGAGGGGATCCTCAAGAACGTCCACGGGACGGAGTTCTCGGCGGGCCGGCAGGCGGCGTTCCTCGCGGGGCTCGTGGGGCTGTTCTGGCTTCCGCTCGCCGTGCTCCCGGTCGGGGTCGCCGCCGGCAGCGTGCCCGTCGCGCTCCTCGGGGCCGTGCTCGCGGTCGCGCTGTTCGGCAAGCACGCGGCGTTCTCGCGGGCGGTCGGCGCTCCGGCGGTCTACGGGCTCGCGTTCCCGGTCGCCGTCGGCTTCTACGTGGTCGCCGTCTCCACGTCGCTCGTCCGAGGTCTGCGCGGCGGCCACGTGACCTGGAAGGGGCGTGCCTACCCGCTCGGGCGCGACCGCCTCCCCTAATCGCTATGTTGGCAGGCGGGTCGTCCGGGTCGATGGCCGCCGACTCGACGTACGGTCTCCTCGTCGCCGGGGCCGAGGGTCCCGCCGCGGGCGGGGAGTCGGCCGAGCTCCTCGACCCGTCGACGAACCGTCCGATCGCCCGCGTCGCCGTCGGGACCGCGGACGATGCCGCCCGGGCGATGGAGGTCGCCCAGCGGGCGTTCGAGGGCTCCGACTGGGCCGGCGGGGACGGCGCGAGGCGGGCACGGTCGCTCGCGCGGCTCGCCCGGCTGCTCGACGAGCGGGCCGAGGAGTTCGCACGGCTCGAGACCGAGAACATGGGCAAGACGCTGCGCGAGTCGCGCATCGACGTCGGCTTCGTCGTCCGGACGCTCGAGTACGTGAGCGGCCTCGCCGACAAGCTCGAGGGGACGACGATCCCGGTCCCCGGCAGCCGCCTCAACTACACCGTGCGCGAGGCGCTCGGGGTCACGGTGCACATCGCCCCGTGGAACTATCCCCTCCTGCTCGCGATGCGCTCGGTCGCCCCGGCGCTCGCCGCGGGCAACACGGTCGTCCTGAAGCCCGCGAGCCTGACGCCGCTCACGGCGATCCGGCTCGCCCGGCTCGCGCGCGAGGCGGGGATCCCGGACGGCGTCCTGAACGTCGTCCCCGGCCCCGGCGGGAAGCTCGGCGAGGCGCTCGTCCGGGACCGGCGCTGCCGCTCGGTCTCGTTCACCGGCAGCAGCGAGGTCGGTCGCCGGATCGCCGCGCTCGCCGCCGAGCGCCTGATCCCCGCGGCGCTCGAGCTGGGCGGGAAGAGCCCGGTGGTCGTGCTCCCCGACGCCGATCTTGACCGCGCCGCCCGGGGGATCGCGCTCGGGATCTTCGGCAACGCCGGCCAGATGTGCTGGGCGGGCTCCCGCCTGATCGTCCACGAGTCGGTCCGGGAGACGCTCCTCGCGAAGCTGCGGGCGATCGCCGAGGCGACCCGTCTCGGGCCGGGGACCGAGGAGGGCGTCGAGATGGGGCCGCTCGTCTCCCGGGACCAGGAGGCGCGGGTCCTCGAGTACGTCCGCTCCGCCCGGGACGACGGCGGCCGTCTCGTCACCGGCGGGGCGAAGGCGGGCGGGGACCGACTGGCGGAGGGGAACTTCGTCCAGCCGACGGTCGTCGACGGGCTCGCGCCGGACGCTCGGGCGGCCCGGGAGGAGATCTTCGGACCGGTCCTCTCGTCGTTCGCGTTCGGGGAGGTCGACGAGGCGGTCCGCCTCGCCAACGCGACCGCCTACGGGCTGTTCGCCGCCGTCTGGACGCGCGACCTCGCGAGCGCCCACCACGTCGCCCGCCGCCTCGAGGCCGGGATGGTCGTCGTCAACGAGCCGCCGCTGACGTTCCCCCAGACGCCGTTCGGCGGCTTCAAGGAGAGCGGGCTCGGCTCCGAGCAGGGCGCCCGCGGGCTCGAGGGCTACACGCGGACGAAGAACGTCCTGCTCAACGTCGCGCTGCCGAAGAAGAAGGGCTGATCGGCGCCGGGGTTCGTACGAAACCCCAAAAGCGGCGCCGCCGGCTCCCCGACGGCGATGGGCGCGGCGGCGGACGGGACCGCATGGGGCTCCTGCCGGTACTGCGGGACGGCCGTCGCGCCGGGCGCGACGGCGTGCGGGATCTGCGGCGCGGACGCGCCGGTCGCGGCCGGCGCCCTCCCCCGGGCGCCGCGGGCGGTCCGCCGACGGGTCCGCCTCGCCGGCTGGCTCCGCACCCTGATCGTCCTCGGGGTCGTCGTCGGCCTCGCCTACTCGATCGTCTCCGCCGTCCTCGCCGGTCCTCCCCACGTCGCGGACCCGCTGACGGCCTCGGGAACGTACCGCGTGGCGCCCGGGTACGTCGGGATCCTCGCGGGCGAGGTGACCGGGGGCGACTACGTCGTGGGGAACTTCACGAGCATCGCGCCGTACGGCGCCGAGGTGTCGATCTCGGTATTCAACGAGAGCCAGTGGTCGCGCCTCCTGCAGAACGGGAGCGGTAGCCCGGTCTGGTCGACCCCCAGCGAGGGCGCCGGGCGCATCGTCTTCACGTCGCTCTACACCGACAACTACACGTTCGTCCTGAACAACCCGTACGCCGCGGGGAGCGGCCCGACGATCACGGTCTACGTGTCGACCGAGTACGAGTCGAACGTCGGGGACGACGGCCTCGCCTAGGGGGCTCGGGGTTCCGGATCGGTCGCCGGCGAAGGCGGGCTCTCCGTACGGCGGAGCAGCTCGGCGGGGATCCGGTCGGCGAGATAGACGGTCTTGCCGGCCTGCATGATCACGATCCCGTCCTTCTGGGCGCGCCGCACGTCGACCTCGAGCACGATCGGCTCCGGGGTGCGGACCTTGCCGGCGGCGACGGCGTCGTCCGCGGTCTTGGACAGGTGGACCTTCCGGCGGTCGGAGGGACGAAGGCCGACCTCGAGGACGATCGCCGCTTCGTCGGCGGTGACCGGATAGTAGAGATGCTCCGGAATGTCGTCGGTCGGCAGGTCGAGCTCGATCTCGAGCGTGTGGCCGTACGTCGCGCGGATCCGGTCGTCCCGGACCTCGTAGCGGCCCTTGCCGTCGGTCTCGGCGATCGCGACCAGGTGCTGCGGGCGGAGCCAGCGGTAGACGGGATGGCGCTGGGCGATCGCGCGGGCGATCGCGCTGAGCTCGATCCAGCCGTGCGCGTCGACCGCGAGGCCGTAGCGGTCCGGGAAGTGTCTCAGGATCCCAGTAAGTACCCGTCCGAGGTGGTCGAGCTCGCGGTCGTTGAGGATGAACCGGCCGCTCTGGCCGCAGACCGGACAGTTCTCCGCCCGGAAGTAGCCGTGTTGGGCGCACTCCTTCAGCATCGGAGCCGGTCGCGCGTCAGGCCTTGACCTTGTCCGCCTTCTTCTCGAAGTCGGCGAGCAGGTCGTCGTAGAGATCGGTGAGGTCCTTGAGCACCCGCTTGAGGACCTGCTGGGGCTTCTCGCCCTTGGTCCGCAGCTGGAGCGTCGGGCGGTCAAGGAACGGGTGCCCGAGGAGGTAGCGGGCCTCGACGACCTTCTCCTCCCGCTGGAGCGCCTCGACCAGCGGCACGAGGAGCGTCTCCTCCCCCTTCGGCAGCTCGATCCGCAGGAGGTCGTGCTCCTTCTCGACGACGCGGATCTCCATCGACGACCGTCCGGGAACGATTGCCACCGAGGCCCCGTTCTTAACTCTGGCGGCGGCCGGCCGGCGAGGACGGCGGCGCTTCCGCAGCCCCTTTAGCCTCCGGCCCGTGGCCGGGGGCGATGCTGCGCTGGCTCGTCGTCGGCGGAGGAGCGCGCGAGCACGCGATCGCCCTCGCGCTGCGGCGAGCCCAGGCCGAGGTCGTCGTCGCGAGCCCGAACGCGAACCCCGGGCTCGACCGGGCGGCGGTCGCCCGCGCGCGCCTCCCGACGGACGCCGTGGAGAAGATCGTCGCGTTCGCCCGCAGCGAACGCGTCGGCGCGGCGTTCGTCGGCCCGGAGGGGCCGCTCGCCGCCGGGCTCGGGGACGCGCTGCGCGCGGCGGACGTGCCGACCGTCGGGCCGGACCGTGACTCGGCCCGGCTCGAGTCGTCCAAGGCGTTCTGCCGCGAGCTGCTCGCCCGGCATCGCGTCGACGGCCAGCCGCGGTTCACCGTCCTCCGCACGGAGGAGGAGGTCGACGCCGCGGTCGCGGCGTTCGCCGGACCGTTCGTCGTCAAGCCGAGCGGCCTCACCGCCGGCAAGGGGGTCTGGGTCCAGGGCTCGGATTTTGCCGGGCCGCGCGACGGGGCGTCGTACGCGAAGAGCCTGCTCGTCCAGGGGGCCCCCGTGCTCCTCGAGGAGAAGCTCGAGGGCGAGGAGTTCAGCCAGATGGCGTTCGTGACCGACGACGGGATCGCCCCGATGCCCGCGGTCCAGGACTTCAAGCGGGCGCTCGAGGGCGACCGGGGGACCAACACCGGCGGGATGGGGTCGTACTCCCAGCGCGACCACCTCCTGCCGTTCCTCTCGACCTCCGACCGCGACCGCGCGCTGCGGATCCTCGAGGGCTCGGTCGCGGCGCTCCGGGCCGAGGGCCTCGCCTACCGGGGCGTGCTCTACGGCGGCTTCATGCTCACCGCGGACGGCCCGCGGCTGCTCGAGTGGAACGTCCGCTTCGGCGACCCGGAGGGGATCAACGCCCTCACGCTCTACGAGGAGGGGAACTTCTCCGACCTCGCGCTCGGCGTCGCGAACGGCCATCTGGAGCGCAACCTCGTGCGGTTCCGCCGTCGCGCGACGGTCGTGCGGTACCTCGTTCCGCCGGGCTACGGCGCGCGCGCCGAGGCCGGCGGGACGCTCGAGATCGACGAGCCGAAGGTCGAGGCGGAAGGGGTCCACGTGCTCTACGGGAGCGTCGAGGCCGTCGGGCCGGCGACCGTACGCCTCGGCACCGGCCGCGGGGTCGCGCTCGTCGGGGAGGCGAGCGCGGTCCACGAGGCCGGCGAGCGTGTCGAGAGCGCGCTCGCGCACGTCCGGGGCCACTTCTACGTCCGCCACGACATCGGCACGCAGGCCGACCTCACGCGACGTTGGGAGCACATGCGCCAGCTGCTGCGCCCCGGCGCGCCGCCGTCTCCCCTCCCGCTGAGCGTCGCCCCGCCCGAGGCGCCTCCGTCGAGTGCCGGGCCCCCGGAGCAGCTCTCGGGGTAGACCGGCCGCCGAAGCGTAAAGAACCCCCGCCCGCTCCAACCGACTCCCATGTTCTGCCCGAAGTGCAAGCGCCTCATGCGCCCGGACCGCGCCGGCCACGTCTGGAGGTGCTCGGGGTGCGGGCACACCCTCCCCCTCGGCCGAGGGGTCGAGGTCGGTCGTTCGACCCCGCAGGGGCGGGAGGTCGCGGTCGTCGAGACGAAGACCGTGACGCTGCCGAAGGCCCAGGAGACGTGCCCGAAGTGCGGGAACGGCGAGGCGTACTGGGTCCTCCGCCAGACGCGGGGGGCCGACGAGCCCGAGACGCGCATCTTCGAGTGCACGAAGTGCGGCCACAAATGGCGGGAGTACCAGTGAGCCGAGCCGGCTACGAGCCGGTCGCACGGGCGTTCGCCCCGGAGGCGCTCGGCCTCCCCGTGCGGCTGCGAGGCTGGGTCCTGAGGTCCCGCTCGAGCGGCGGGATCCTGTTCTTCCTGCTGCGCGACCGCACCGGGAGCGTCCAGGTCACCGGCAAGCGCGACGTCCTCGGGGACGCGGCGTTCGACGCCGCCGAGCACGTCCAGGTCGAGGGCGCGGTCGAGGTCGACGGGACCGTCGCCGAGGACCGCCGTGCGCCCGGCGGCCGCGAGGTCCGCGCGAGCGCGATCCGGGTCGTCGACGCCGGAGCGCCGTTCCCGATCTTCGCCGACCAGAGCGAGGAGTTCCGCCTCGACAAGCGCCATTTGGTCGTCCGCTCGCAGGAGCACGTCGCGACGTTCCGCCTGAAGGCGGAGCTGCTGCGCGCGCTGCGCGAGTTCCTCGACCGCGAGGAGGTCCTCGAGATGACCCCGCCGGTCCTCTCGGGGAACGCCGCCGAGGGCGGCGCCGAGGCGTTCCAGATCGACTACTTCGGTCGCCCCGGCTTCCTCTCGCAGACGGCGCAGCTCTACCTGGAGGCGCTCCTGTTCCCCAACGAACGGGTCTACGCGCTCACCCCGTCGTTCCGCGCCGAGAAGTCCCGGACGCCGCGCCACCTCACCGAGTACCTTCACCTTGAGGTCGAGCTCGCCTGGTGCGACCTCGAGGGCCTGCTCGCCTTCGAGGAGCGGATGGTCGTCGCGGCGACGCACGCGCTCGCCGAGCGGAGGCCGACCGAGCTCGCCGCCCTCGGCCGTCCCCCCGAGGAGCTGCGGGCGGTCGACGCGCCGTTCCCCCGGCTCCGGTACGCCGAGGCGATCGACCGGCTCGCCGCCCAGGGGTTCCCGGTCCGGTGGGGCAGCGACCTCGGGACCGCCGAGGAGCGCGCGCTCACGCTCGAGGAGCGCCGGCCGGTGTTCGTCACGCACTTTCCGAAGGAGCTCAAGGCGTTCTACATGCTCCGCTCGCCGGACGACCCGCGCACCGTCGAGGCGGCCGACCTGCTCGCGCCGGAGGGCTACGGCGAGATGATCGGCGGCTCCTGCCGCGAGACCGACCTCGCGCGCCTCACCGAGCGCCTCGAGGCCTCCGGCGGGAGCGTCGCGGAGTACGACTGGTACCTCGACCTGCGCCGCCACGGCAGCGTCCCGCACGCCGGCTTCGGCCTCGGCATCGAGCGGATGCTCCGCTGGATCCTTCGGCGCGAGCACATCCGCGAGACGACCCCGTTCCCGCGGACGCCGTCACGCCACACTCCGTAGCGCGCGTCGCCGCAGCAAGGCTCAAGTGCGGGCGAGCGCGTAGGCGCAGCCGCTCGCTCATCGGGGGACCCAGCGTGGCAACGGAGCACGGGTCGGACCGACGGGTCGAGCGCGCGCCGGCGAGCACGGACAAGCCCGCCGGCGAGCTCGCGGTCGAGCGGGTGACGCACCAGGACATCCCGGCGATCTGCTCGCTGTACAAGAAGGTCTGGGAGTCCGAGAACGGACTGCCGGCGGAGCTCGTCAAGACGTGGGTCCCGACGCCGCTCGAGTTTACGAGCTGGATGGAGGGCGTGACGTACTTCGCCGCGCGACGCGCCGGCCATCTCGTCGGCGTCGTCGGCGTCGAGCCTCGCCACGGCGCGTTCCGGCTCGTCCACCTCGCGGTCGACCCGGAGTCGCGCCGCCTGGGGGCCGGCGGCGCCCTGCTGACCGCCTCCGTGGAGTGGGCCCGTCGGTCGAACGCCGTGACCGTCTGGTCGGACCCGCTCGCCCGCTTCGAGGCGGCCGCCGCGCTGTTCCGCAAGCTCGGCTTCCGCGAGGGCGGACTCCTCCACAAGCACGACTGGGGCGAGGACGTCCGGCTGTTCGAACTGCTGCTCTAGCCGGCCGACGCTCGGTCGCCCGCGGCCGCCCTCGGGCGGGGCGCCGGCAACAGGCCCCGCTTCGCGCTGAGCGCGCGGATCCGTCGGGCGCCGTCCTCGGCGTGACCGAGCACGATCGCCCGCGCCGCCGTCGCGAGCTCCCGGGCGTCCGGCAGCTCGGCATGGCCCCGGACCTCGGGGACGAGCCGGTCGCCGAGGCGCGCGACCAGCTCCGGCAGCGCCTCCTGCGAGCGCGCGACGGCGCGAGAGCGGAGCAGCCGCAGGCGCGACTTGAGCGGCGCGAGCCGGCCGGTGCGCAGGTCGCGCTCGAGCTCGACGGCGACCTCGGCCGGTTCTCCGGTCTCGACCAGGCCGATCGCCTCGAGGTCCTTCAGGAACGCCACGAGGCGCTCGAGGTCCCCGCGCGCCTGATCGAGATGACGCTCCTTGAGCGCGACGACCCGGTCGACCTGCTGGAACGTCGCGAGCGCCTGCGCGACGTCCCCGACCTTCGCGGCGTGGACCGCGTCCTCGACCTGGCCTCGCTCGAGCCGGCTGTCGACGGAGTACGCCTCGAGCCGGCCGATGCGGCCGTTCGTCCGCTCCTCCCATCGGTCGAACGCCTCGTTGAGGCGGCGCTGCGCGAGCCGCTCGACGCCCCGTACGACCTCGCTCCACGCCTCGGGGTTCCGAGAGCGGGTCGCGGCCTCTTCGGCCCACTTCGCGAGCGAGGGGAGTTCGACCCCGAGCGTCTCGGCCGCGTCCGCCCACTGCGTCAATCGGGCGAGACGTCGGGGGAGGTCCCCGAGGAGCGGACCTTCGGCGACGCCCGGCGACCCTCGCCCGCCGCCGTCCGGCCCGACGGGGGTGTGGCAGCGCGGGCACTCGCGGGCGGTCGCCGAGAGCGTCGCGCCGCAGACCGCGCACGACGCCTGACGCCCGGCCATCGACCGCACCGTGCGAGGCGCGCTCCCGCCTTAAGATGCGGCCCGCACGCGCGCGGCCCCCTCGGGCACGGCCGCGGCGTGCGCGGAAGGGATGCAGGGGGTGAGATTTGAACTCACGAACTCCTACGAGACCAGGACCTCAACCTGGCGCCTTTGACCAAGCTGGGCCACCCCTGCACGACCCGCGTCGCGGCTACCGGGACCGAGCGATAACCTTTGTGAAGCCGGCGAGCCCCCGGGCGCGGCGGACGCTCGCACGGCGATAAAGGCCATGTACGGCGCCTCGCATGGCGCCAAGCCGTGCCGAGGGACGAGGATTACGGACCGGTCGTCTTCATCGGCCTGAAGCCGACGATGACCTACGTCTTCCAGGTCGTCACCCAGCTGAACTCGGGGGCGGGCCCGGTCGTCGTCAAGGCCCGCGGCAACGCGATCGGCAAGGCGGTCGACGTCGTCGAGGTCGTCCGGCGGCGGTTCCTCGAGGGCCAGGTCGAGGTCGGCGCGATCACGATCGACACCGAGCGCCTCACCAACCGCGACGGACGGGAGGCGAACGTCTCGTCGATCGCGATCCCGCTCACCCGCACCGGCGCGCCTAGCGCGCCGCCGTCGGGGGACCCCGCGGCGCCGTGACCCGGCGCACGACCCACGTCCCGGCCCAGAGGTCGCCGATCCGCTGGCGCTCGGCGGTCAGACGCATGACGATCACGCCGAGCCCTCCGGCGAAGGCGACCCCGACGACGACGAACAGAGCGAGGCTGACGACCTCGAGCGTGCCGGCGAGGAGCCCGAGGCCCGCGATCGTCATGCCCGGGCCGTAGCCTCGCAGCGAGACCGCCACGGCGATCGACAGCCCGAGCGCGTAGAACGTCATCGCCGGCAAGAGCGGCGCGTTGCGCACGAGCGCCGCCAGACCGCCGACCGAGCCCAGCGAACGGTCCCGGACCTCGATGCCGACCACGAGCTTGCCGACGGTCGCCCCCGTCCAGAGCTCGCCGAGCGCGAAGTAGAGCAGGGCGAGCGCCACCATGGCGTAGATCGCGGCGTTGAACGCGATCGAGCTGAGCACCGCGACGAGCCCGCCGGGGGTCGCCAGCACGATCACGGCGAACACCGCGCCGCCGACGAGGCCGAGGAGTGCCGCGTCGATCAGGAACGCGACCAGCCGTTCGCCGATCGACGCGAAGCGCGGCCGCGACAGCGCGCCGGCGAGGCGGACGAGCTCGCGCGCGGTGAGCCAGCTCCGGACCGCCTCCCGGGGGTCGGCCGTGCCGTCGCGGGCCGCCCGCTCGAGGTTCGCGGTGTCGGCGACGACCCACCCCGGGACCGAGAGCCCGTCCCACGGGCGGCCGGGCGGCGGGTCCGGGCGACCCAGGAGGCGGTGCGCCTGGAGCGCCCCCGAGCGGACCGCGAGGGCCGAGTCGGTGAGGGAGGCGCCGAGCTCTCCGTCCAGTCCGCGCACGTAGGCGCGACGGATGAGCGCGGACGGCGCGGGGGGAGTCGCCGCAAGGGGGGCCCCGACCGGCGTCTCGTCCCGCCCGAGGAGGCGGTGGGCCCCCCAGGCGGCGATCAGTCCGAGGAACCCGGAGAGGTAGACGAGGTCGAGGACCCCGGCCCCTCCGATCGCGTAGAGCCCCACCGGCCCGCCGCTCCCGTAGAGCGGCGGCTGCCGGAGGACGTCGGCCCCGAGCACGACGCCCCAGCCGCCGGCGAGGAACGACGCCGGTAGCGCGAACGCTTCGGCGCGCGGGAACAGCCGAGGCGCGGCGAGCACGGCGACCACCCCGGCGAGCATCGGGGGGAGGAGGTAGTACGGGAAGCCTTCGGAGATCCCGACGCCGGGGATCGCCACCGCCCCGACGAACGTCAGGACCAGGACCCCGTTCGTCAGCGCGAAGACGCCCGCGACCGCCCGGCCGCTCGCGTCCCGGGCCCCGGGGGCGAACAGGACGAACGCGACCGTCCAGGCGGCGGCCGTCACGCCGACGACGAGAAGCTCCGCGGCCCCGACGGCCAGACCGAGGCCGGAGGCGACGCCGTCCAGGACGCCCGCGTCCGCGAGCAGGACCAGCCCGAGGAGCACGAGCGTCTCGGAGGCGAGGGGGACGATCAGGCGGACGACCGACCGCCGGAGCGGAGGCGCGAACCGCTCGAGCGTCAGCAGGCCGACCGCGAGCGGGAAGACCGCGCCGGCAAAACTGACCGCGAGCAGGTCGTTCGAGACCGGGGTGATCGGCAGAAGCGCGAACGACGCGAGGAGCGCGCCGGGAAGCAGCAGCCAGAACCCCATGCGCCCGAGGCCCAGGCTCTCGGCGAACTCCGGCCGCCTCCAGGCGAGCGCGAACCAGAGCGCCCACGCGGCGCCCGGGACGGCCGTGGAGACCGTGACCGCCGTGATGTCGAACGCGACCGTCGCCGGACCGACCACGCAGCGCGCTCCTGCTCCGGCGCACCGGGGGGCTCGCCCTAAGCTTTTGTGTCGCGCGATGCTCCTCGAGCCCCGATGGCCGACGTCCGCCAGGAGACCGACTCGCTCGGGGTCCGTGACGTACCCGCGGAGGCGCTCTGGGGGATCCAGTCGCTGCGGGCGCGCGAGAACTTCCCGGTGAGCGGCCTGCGCACGTCCCGCCACCTGAGGCGGGCCTACGCGCTCCTCAAGCTCGCCTGCGTACGCGCCAACGTCGCGCTCGGCGGGCTCGACGCCGCCGGCGGCCGCGCGCTGGAGCAGGCGGCCGAGGAGATGGCGGCCGGCCGTTTCGACGATCAGTTCGTCGTCGACGTCTTCCAGGCCGGCGCCGGCACGTCGCTGCACATGAACGTCAACGAGATCCTGACGAATCGCGCGCTCGAGATCCTCGGGAAGCGCCGCGGGGACTACGCGACCCTCAGCCCGAACGACCACGTCAACCGCGGGCAGTCGACGAACGACACGTTTCCCTCGGCGGCGCAGGTGGCGACGCTCCTCGCCTTCGCGGAGCTCCGCGTCGCGACCGGGGTGCTCGTGTCGAGCCTCCGCGCCAAGGGGCGGGAGTTCGCCGGCCTCCCGAAGGCCGGCCGGACCCACCTCAAGGACGCGATGCCGGTCTCGCTCGGCTCCGAGCTGGGCGGCTACGCCTCAAGCCTCGAGCATGTGCTGGAAGCGCTGCCGGCGGTCGAGCGCGCGCTCTCCGAACTGCCGCTCGGCGGCAGCGCCGTCGGCTCCGGCGTGAACTCCGTTCCCGGCTTCCGCGCGGCGTCGGTCCAGGAGTACGCCCGCCTCACCGGGCTCCCGCTCGTCGCCGCGCGCGACCCGTTCGAGACGATGCAGAGCCGCTGGCCGCTCGGCTTCGCGTCCGCGTGGCTCCGCACGCTCGCCCTCGAGCTCGTACGCATCGCGAACGACCTCCGCCTGCTCTCGAGCGGGCCGGCGACCGGCCTCGACGAGCTGCGCGTGCCCGAGATCCAGCCCGGTTCGTCGATCATGCCCGCGAAGGTCAACCCGTCGGCCGCCGAGTGCCTCGACATGGTCGCCTTCCACGTCCTCGGCGCGGACGCCGCGACCGCCTACGCCGTGCAGGCCGGCCAGCTCGAGATCAACGTCATGATGCCGCTCGCCGCCTTCGAGGTCCTCTTCTCGGCGGAGATCCTCACGAACTACCTGCCGGTCTTCGCCCGGAGCTGCGTCGACGGCCTGAAGGCGAACCCCGAGCGGCTCGAGCGCTACCTCCTCAGCTCGAGCGCCCTCGCGACCGTGCTCACCCCTCGCCTCGGCTACCTCAAGGTCGCCGAGCTCCTGCACGAGGCCGAGCGCTCCGGCCGCTCGCTCCGCGAGCTCCTGGTCGAACGCAAGCTGTTGCGGCCGGACGAGGTCGAGTCGCTCCTCGGCGAGACGGCGCTGCGCCGGCTCGCCGAGCCGGTCCGTTAGACCGCTCCCCAGCGCTTATGGGCCGGGGGCGCGCTGGCCGCCGCGGCGGCGCGGGCGACGGTGGAGGAGACGGCGGTCGAGCTCGGCAACCCGACGAGCGAGGAGTTCCGGCGCGCCGTCGGGGTCCTCGAGCGGGTCGGCCTGACGCGGTACGAGGCCCGGGCGTACATCGCCCTCGTCGCGCGGGGGGTCGGCGACGCCGCCGGGGTCGCCGGGGCGGCCGGGATCCCTCGGACGAGCGCCTACAAGGTCCTCGAGTCGCTCGCCACGAAGGGCTACGCCCAGCCGACCGGCGGGAAGCCGATCCTCTTCCGCCCGAGCGCGCCCCTCGAGGTCGCCGAGACGCTCAAGGCGGCGATCCAAGAGGTCTTCGAGCAGCTGAGCGAGCTCCACCGGCTCGTCGCGGAGCACGGTGAGCCCCAGCTCGTCTACCTCCTCTCGGACCGGGAGAAGGTCGTGGCGAAGATCGGCGAGCTGCTCGACCAGTCGACGCGGACGTTCATCCTGACCACGCCGCAGGTCGCCGAGCTGCGCGACGCCCTCGGCAAGAAGTTCCAGAGCGCCGTCAAGCGCGGGGTCCACGTGACGTTCGTCACCGCGGCGCTGCAGCGGCTGCCCGAAGGGGTCGAGCACGTCGCCCGGGAGAACCTGCTCGCGACCGAGGTCCTCGCCGACGGCGAGCACGCGCTCCTCGCGGCTCCGGGGTTGGACGCCTGCGGGTTCACCGACAACCCGATCCTGATCGCGCACCTCAAGCAGTTCCTCGACGTCGTGCTGGACAAGGGCCCCGAGACCCCTCCGGCCTGACCCGCTCGATCCGGGACGCGTCGGGGCGAGCACGGTGCGGACCCCGCCGGCCGAGCGCGTTCGCGCCCGCCTCGCCGCCGTCGCGGGCGCGGAGCTCGCCGGGACGATGCCGACCGGCTACCAGCGCCTCGGGCGGGTCCTGGTCCTGCGCCTGCCGCCGTCGCTCGCGCCGTACCGCCGGCTGCTCGGCGACGCGTGGCGAGAGGAGCTGGGCGTGGAGACGGTCCTCGTCCGGAGCGGGCCGATCGACGGGGAGCTCCGCGAGCCGCGCCTCGAACTGGCGAGCGGGGGGCCGACCGAGACCGAGGTCACCGAGCACGGCAGCCGCTGGTGCCTGGACGCCGGGCGGATCATGTTCGCCGCCGGCAACCGGACCGAGCGCTTGCGGTTCGCCCGCGTCGTGCGAGCGGGCGAGCGCGTCCTGGATCTCTTCGCCGGCATCGGCTACTTCACCGTCCCGGCGGCCCGGGCCCACCGCGACGCGCGCTTCGTCGCCGTCGAGAAGAACCCGGTGGCGTTCGCCTACCTCGTGCAGAACCTCCGGCGCAACGGGGTCGCCTCCCGCGTGCGTGCCGTCCTCGGCGACAACCGGAGCGTTCCGCTCGAGCCGGCCTCGAGCGACCGGGTCCTCCTCGGCTATCTTCCCAGCTCGCTGCCGTGGGTCCGGACCGCCCTCCCCCTCCTCGACCGGGCCGGGGGCGCCCTGCACGTCCATCTGGTCGCCGACGCCCGCGGAGCGGTCGCGCGAGCGAGCGCGGAGGTCGCCGCCGAGGTCACGCGCCACGGGGGCCGGCTCCTCGATCCGCCGCGGGGGCGCGAGGTGAAGCCGTACGGGCCCGGTCGGACGCACGTGGTGGTCGACGTCACGGTGCGGCCGCCCTAGCGAGCCGCGACCGGTCGGCCGGCGAGCGCCGCCATCGCCTGGGGGAACGCCGCGGCGAACCGCTCGATCTCGGCGGGTGGGTTGGAGAACGAGACGCGCACGAACTGCCTTCCGTGGGACGGCGACAGGTAGCTGCCGGACCGGACGAAGACGCCGTGCCGGCGCAGCAGTTCCTCCTGCACCGCCTCCGGGGCGAGGCCGGTGGCGCCGATGTCCAGGATCGTCATGTTCGCCCGGGACGGGGCGATCGGCGCCGTCACCCCGGCGACCCCGAGCCCGACCTCGTGGACCCGACGGCCGTTCGCGCGGGTCGTGCGGACGACCTCGCCGATCCAGGACGGCTTCGTGCGCAGGGCGGCGAGCGCGGCGACCTGCGCGAGGATGTTGACCCCGAGGTCGTTCGTGTTGAAGCGGGCGATCCGCTTCGAGAGCTCGGGGAGCGCGGAGAAGCCCCCGAGGCGCAGTCCCGCGAGGCCGCAGTTCTTCGAGACCGACCAGACGGTCACCGTCTGCTCGGGGGCGAACTCGGCGGCGAGCGCGTGCCCCTCGGAGAAGTCCCGGTACGTGACGTCGTTGACGAGCGTGAGGCGCCGGTCGTGCGCGAGCTCGGCGATCGCCCGGACCTCCTCGCGCGGGTAGCCCGAGCCGAGGGGATTGAGCGGGTCGATCAGCAGGATCGCCTTCGTCCGGGGCCCGATCCGCTCCGCGATCGCGTCCGCCGTGAGCCGGAACGGCGGGCGGTAGATGTCCACGCAGACCGGCGTCGCGCCGGCGAGCTCGATGAACCGGTGGATGATCAGGTAGCTCGGGTCGGAGGCGATGACCTCGTCGCCGGGGCCGAGGAGCGCGCGGGTGATCATGTAGAGCGCCTCCGTCCCGCCCCCGGTGAGGAACGCGGGCAGGCCTCGGAGCCCGAGGTCCCGCTCGACCAGCTCGAGCAGCTCCGGCTCGCCGGTGGCGCGCGGGTAGCCCTCGTAGCGACGCTCGGCGATCGCCGTCTCCATCGCCCCCCGGACGACCTCCGGAGGGACGAGGTGGTTGGTGTTCTGGCTCAGCCAGACGACCTCCCGGCGGTGCTCATGGGCGTAGCGGAAGGGGTCGAACGGCTCGGCCACGGCCGGCGACCGGAGCGGCCCGCTTAAGCTTGAGGCCCCGCCGCCTCCGACGCTCCGCTGAGGTAGGCCGTCACGATCCCGAGCGACATCGGCACGACGCGCGTCCGGGGAAAGCCGGCGTCGGCGAGCGTCGCGACCACGCGCTCGCGACCGGGGAACGAGCGCAGCGACTCGGGGAGGTAGCGGTACGGGCCCTCGCGGCCGAACGCGCGGCCCAGGAGAGGGACGGCACCGTCGAAGTGGGCGTGGAAGACGCTCCGCACGAGCGGCGACGACGGCTCGGAGACCTCGAGCGTGAGCAGCGTCCCGGCCGGCCGCAGGACGCGCCGCAGCTCCGCGAACGCCCCACGGAGGTCGGGAAGGTTGCGCGCGACGAACGCGCTCGTCGCGAGGTCGAACGACCCCGCGGCGAACGGCAGGTGCGCGACGCTCGCGACCGCGAACCGCGGGCTCGCCGCCCCGCGCGCGAGCAGCCCCGAGGCTCGGCGGACCATCGCCGACGTGAAGTCGACCCCGACGACCTCCGCTTTCGAGAAGTGACGGGCGAGCAGCCGGGCGAGGGCGCCCGTCCCGCAGCCGACGTCCAGGATCCGGCGGCAGTCGCCGTGGGCCGCGCGCTCGAGCCCCCAGACCGCCCGCGGCCGCCAGAGCAGGTCGAGCCCGAACGTCGCGAGGTGGTTGAACGTGTCGTACCGGTCGGCGATCGTCGCGAACATCCGCTGGACGTCGCGCTCGAACGTCGGGGAGCTTCGGTCCGGCCTCAGCGAGCCGTCCGCGGCCGTCCGGCGGCCGTCGGGCGCGCCCACGGCCGCCCCGAGCCGGCCGGCTCCTTAAGCGGTCGGGTCGGCCGTTCCCTCGAGGGCGGCGGAGAGCCGGAGCGCCTCGGGGCCGAGGTCGCTGCGCAGCTCGTCGAGCCCGTTCGCCTTCGCCTCGGCGAAGATGAGGCGCGCGCCGTCGCGGTCGCCCCGTGTCCAGGCGAGCCGGGCGCGGCGAAAGAGCATCTCGGCGACCTCGCCCTTCATCCCCATCCAGCGGGCGCTCGCGAGCGCTTCGGCGAACTCCCGCTCCGCGTCGTCGTACCGACGCTCCCGCTCCGCGATGATCCCGCGGATCATCTGCAGCTGCTGCCGGGCCAGGCGGTCGCCGGTCGGCGCGAGCGTCCGCTCCGCGCGCTCGTTCAGCTGGCGGGCCAGCTCGGTCTCGTCGAGCTCCGCGCGCCACTGCGAGAGGTTGATGAGGCAGTAGCCGATCCAGATCGGCGAGCGCGAGCGCTCGGCGGCGTCGAGCGCCCGCTCGATGTCCCGGATCGCCTCGTCCCGCCGGCCGATACGGTGCTCGAGCACGGCGCGGTTCATCAGGACGCGCGCGGAGGCGTTCGGCGCGTCGAGCTGCGCGAAGAGCGTCGCCGCCTTCTCGTAGAGCGCGAGCGTCGGCTCGATGTACTCCGGCCCTCGGGGGAGCATCGCGTTCGCGACGTCGACCAGCGCATGGCCGTGCTCGTGCGGCGTCCCCTCCCGTTCGGCGATCGCGAGCGCCGCCCGCTGGTGCCGCTCCGCGAGCTCGAGGTCCGAGCGTCGCCAGTAGAGGGTGCCGAGGACGCGGTGGGCGGCGAGCAGGTCGCGAGGACGCCCCGCCTTCTCGAGGAGGGCCGCCGCCTCGAGAGCGAGCGGCTCGGCGGCCTGGTACTCGCTCCGCTCCACGCGCGTCCACGCGAGCCCGAGCAGCGCCCGCCCCAGCGGCAGGTCGAGCTCGCCCTCCTCCCGCGCGAGCGCCACGGCCTCGTTCAGCGCCTGCTCGGCGCCGGGGAAGTCGCCGAGCTCGTCGAGCAGGCGGCCGGCCTCGGTGAGGAGGCGGACCTCGAGCCGCCGGTCGCGCTTCGGCAGCCGGCGGGCCGCCTCGAGAGCCTGCCGGACGAGGATCAACGCCGTGTCGAACGCGTAGACGTTCGCCGCCTGGTCGGCGGCCCGCTGGCCGTAGTCGATCGCCTTGGGGTCGTCCCGTCCGAGGTAGAAGTGGCGGGCGAGCTCGAGGTCGCTGACGCCGCGTTGCTGCACCTCGAGCGCCTTCGCGACCTTGCGGTGGAGGATCGCCCGGCGGGTCTCCGTGACCGTCGCGTAGAGGCTCGCCCGGAACTCCTCGCTGCCGAAGGCGTAGACCTCGTGGCCGTGCTCGCGCAGGAACCCTCCGCGGACGAGGCGCTCGACCGACTCGGAGAGCCGCTCCTCGGGAAGCTCGGCGACGGCGGCGAGGCGGTCGAACCCGAACTCCCGGCCCAGGACGCTGGCGTACGTCAGGATCCGTCGGTCGACGTCGTCGAGCGCCGCGGCCCGGGCGAGGAGGACCTGCGTGAGGCTCGCCGGCGCCGGTCCGAGCCGCTCGGCGTGCCGGGAGAGGCCGGAGGCGGAGCGCACGAGCAGTTCGGCGAACAGCGGATGACCGTCGGTCTCCGCCGTCCACCGCAGGACGTCCTCGGCTCCGGGGGCCTGCCCGTCCCGCAGCCAGGTGGCGAACTCGGCGAGCTCCGGGGCGGTGAACGGCCGGACCGTGACGGTCTTCACCGCCGGGTCGCCCCGGAGCCGCGCGACCGCGGCGCGGGCACGTTCCGGAACGCCCGGGCCGTCGTCGACGGTCGCGACGAACGCGATCCTCGCCACGGTCCCCTCGTGGGCGAGCGCCTCGGCGAAGTCGAGCGAGGGGAGGTCGGCGAGGTGGAGGTCGTCGACGAGGACCGCGAGCGGCCGACGCCGCGCGAGGTCGCGGAACCGCTCGAGGAAGCGGACCCGCGCGCCGAGCAGGACGGATCCGAGCCCCTCGACCGACGTCCGACCGAGCGGGGCGAGGAGCTGCTCGAGGTCATCCTCGGGGGACGGCGCCGAGCCCTCCCCGCCGACCCGCCTCGACGTGGCGGGGAGCAGCTCGTCGACCGTGTGCTCGTCCTCCCCCGCGGCGGCGAGAAGGTCGCGGGCGAGGCGGAACGGCTCGGCGAGCTCCGTCGGCAGGGCGCGCGCGGCGACCGGGAGGAACCCCCGATCCTGCGCCCGGGCGGCGACCTCGTCGAGGACGGTCGTCTTCCCGGAGCCGCCGTAGCCGACCAGCAGGACCGGGTGGGCGGAGGTCGTGCCGACGTGGTCGAGGGACCGCTCGACCTCCTCGACGACATCCGTCCGCCCGAACAGCGGACGCCGGCGCGCCTCGCCTTTCGCCGACGCCCCGCTCATCGAGGACCCACGCCCTCCTTCCTCAGCCGACCGGGCCGTCGGCCCGGCTCCGCGCGTCGTCCCGTCGAGCAGGGAGGGCGACGTCGTCGTGGGCCGCCAGCTGGTGCTTGAGCTCGGCGTACGCCCGCTCGAGCCGTGGCGAAAGTTCCGTCACCTTGAGCTCGGTGGCCCGCTCGAACGCCGCGCGCGCTCCCTCGACGTCGCGGGTCTTGAACCTCAACCGGGCGAGATAGAACTGGGCGTCCGCCTCGTCGGCGTGGAGCCCGAGGCGACGGGCGAGGTCGGCGGTCGAGCCGTACGCCTGGGCCGCATCGTCCCAGCGACCGCGCTTCTCGGCGATCCTCCCGCGGTTGAGGGTGACCTGCTCGGCGCCCGCAGCGTCGTCGAGCCCTTCGAGGAGACGGCCGGCCTGGTCGTTGTCCCGCTCCGCCTCGTCCAGCTGACCGAGCGCGATACGCAGCTCGACCCCCGAGAGGAGCGCCCTCCCGACGGCGCGGGAGTCGTGGGCCTGGGTCGCGGCCTCGCGGGCGCGCTCGAGGAGCTCGAGCCCCTCGTCCGGCCGCGCCTCGCCGACCGCCGTCCCGAGGTGGTGGAGCGCCCGGGCGAGCTCCGGCCAGTTGCGCGCCCCCCGAAGCCGATCGACCGCCCGCTGGTACCACTCGATCGCGACCGGGCGAACGTCGTCGCCCAGGAGGGTGAACGCGTTGCCGAGGTCGGTCGACAGCTGGCCCAGGACGTTCGGGTCGGCCCGGGGCGGGAGCGCCTCGAGCGCCCGCATCGTCTCGTCGAGCGCGTCCCGGTAGCGTCCCTGCTGGAAGGCGACGCGGCCCAGGAGCCGGAACGCCTGCGCCTCCCCGTACGGGTCGGCCTCGACCTCGAACAGGCGCAGCGCCTCCCGCGCTCCGCGGGCCGCGGCGTCGGCGTCGAGGGCCTCCCGGGCGACCTCGGCGCGGGCGAGGAGGAGGCGGGCCCGGGTGCGCGGCCGTTCGCGCTCGACCCGCTCGAGCGCCTCGCGGTAGTAGCGGTCGGCCGCCGCGAACGAGCCGACCGAGCAGGAGAGGTCCCCGAGCCGCTCGGCGATCTCGGCCCGCTCCGCGGCCCGTTCTTCGCCCAGCGCGCCGAGGTCGACGAGCGCCCGCTCGAGGGCGTGGATCGCCGCGAGCGGCTCGCCGGCCGACGCGGCGATGTCCGCGGCCCGTCGGTTGTAGACGTACGACTTCGCCGGCACCTTCCCGAGGAAATAGTGCCGTCCGAGCTCCGCGACGTCCGCCGGGGACGGTTCGGCGTCCCCCCGGTCGAGCGCCTCGGCGATCTTCCGGTGCAGGATCCGCAGGCGGCTCGCGGTCATCGAGCGGTAGACGACCGCGCGGTCCTCCTCCCGGACGAAGACGAACCGGCCCCCTCCGGCGCGCTCCCGCACGATCCCCGCGTCGACCAGCTTCTCGAGGCTCTCGGCGAGCGGCTCCTCTTCCACCCCCATCGCCGCGCGGAGCAGGTCAAAGCGGAACTCCGAGCCGATCGCGCTGGCGTAGGCGAGCGCGCGCAGGAGCGCCGGCTCGAGGCCGGAAAGCGTGGTGCGGGGGCCCTCCGGCAACGGCGAGCTGGCGCTCGCGTCGGCCACCATCCCCACGGTTCTAGCCGTGCCGAGGGATTAAGCCCTCGCGGAACGCGTCCCCGCGCTGGCGCGGTCGCGCCGCCGGGGAGGCCGGCACCGGCCGTCCCCCGCAAGGGTTATCTCGCGCACCCCGGCTCGCGCAGGACCCATGTCGGCAGACCTCCCCGAAGCCGAGGGGGCCGAAGGGCCCGGGGCGTCGCGCGGCCTTCCCCTCTCCCGCCGCGTCGCGTTCTGGGGGTTCGCCACCCTGGTGGTCCTCGCCGTGGCGTTCTACCTGTGGTGGGGCCTGTCGTTCGACGTCTGGATCGACAACGGCGTCTACGCCGTGACGATCACCCTCTTGCTGTTCGGCCTCGCCGGCATGTGGCTGGTCCTGCCGAACCCGCCGTCGACGGCCCCTCCCCCCTAGTCCTCCGGGCGGGGCCCGCGGAGGCGCCGGCTCACATCGGTTGCGCCGCGAGAGCGACCCTCACGCCGTCCGTGCGACCGCACGCGATGCACGCCTTAGGCTCCGGGAACGCGAACGGGAGCGGCTCCTCCGGCGTGCCGAGCAGCGCCCCGTCGATTGCGCGCTCGATCGCATGACCGCACGCTTCCTCGCCGCACCACCCCAGGAGGCGGACCCGCTCGGAGCCGGCGAGCTCGGAGAGCTGGGTCGCCGGGGCGACCGCCTCCCGGAACGCCGCGTCGGCGCGGCGACCGAGCTCAAGGTCGAAGGCGGTGAGCGCCCCGGCGACCGCTTCCGCGAGACGGACGCGGGCGAGCGGGAGCTTGCGACCGAGCCGGTCGACGCCCGTCAGCTCTCCGCGCTCGAGCTCCCGAGCCCCGACCTCGAGACGCAGCGGCACCCCGGCAAGCTCCCACCGGTAGAACTTCGCCCCGGGTCGATCGTCGCCGTCGTCGAGGCGGACCCGCCGACCGGCCTGGCGGAGCTCGTCCGCGATCTCGCGGGCGGCCCGGGCGACCGCCTCCCCGGACGCGGCGGAGAGGATCGGGACGATGACGACCTCGAACGGGGCGACCTCGCTGGGGAACACCGCCCCGCGGGCGTCCCCGTGCGCTCCGACGATCGCCCCGAGGAGGCGCTCGGAGAGGCCGAACGTCGTCTGGTGGACGTAGCGCTCCTCGCCGTCCGCGGCCTCGTAGCGGATCCCGTACGGACGCGAGAAGTTGTCGCGGTAGTGGTGCACGCTTCCCAGCTGAAGGGTCCGAGCGCCGGCGAGCGGGAGGTCGAAGGCGATCGTGTAGTGGGCCCCCGCGAACTTGTCCCACTCGGGGCGGCGGACGGAGAGGTACGGCAAGGCGAACGAGCGCGCCATGCGGCGGAACGCGGCCAGGTTGGAGCGTACGCGCGCCGTCGCGGTCTCCTCGTCGACCTGGCAGGTGTGCTCCTCGAAGAAGTGGATCTCCCGCACGCGCACGAACGGCCGGGTCGTCTTCGTCTCGTAGCGGAACGTGTTGACGATCTGGTAGACGTTCAACGGCAGGTCGCGGTGGGAGCGTACCCAGAGCGCGAAGATCGGGTAGATCGCCGTCTCGCTGGTCGGTCGGAGGACCAGCGGCACGTCGAGGTCGGTCAGCCCTCCGCGGGTCACCCAGAAGACCTGCGCGTCGAAGCCCTTGATGTGCTCCTTCTCCTTCGCGAACTCCGTCGCCGGGATCAGCGCCGGGAACTCGACCGCCTCCGAGCCGGTCGCCTCGATCTCGCGGACCATCACGTGGTCGAGGTTCCGGCGTGCGCGGAAGCCGTAGCGGGTCCAGACGTTCATCCCCTTCACGCCGTAGCGCTTGTCGGAGAGGTCCGCCTCCTCGACGACGGCGAGGTACCAGTCGATGAACGCCGTCTTCTTGTCCGGCAGCTCCGCCATGGGGCGGGGCGGACGTTCGCCGGGGAGTATATCGTTGCGGCGGCGGCCGCTCCCCCCGGGACGGCGCCCCGCGGCGCGCGGTCGGCCCCGAACGGGGGCCCGGAGGAACCCTTGTCATTAAGGCGCGGGGCGGCTCTAGTCCCTGGGCCATGCGCCTGGTCGTCTGCGACGACCGCGACGACGACCTGGGCCGGAAGGCGCAGCTCGACGGCCCGATCGTCGGGCGCGCCGAGGTCCTCGACGCCGCGAACCGCCTCGGGGTCGCCGACCCCGAGGACTCCGACACGAACGCGATCTTCGCTGCGGTCGCGCTGCTGGACGAGCTGCGCGGCTCCGGCGAACCTTGCGAGGTCTGCGTGCTCACCGGCTCGGCGAAGGTCGGGATTGCCTCCGACCGCCGCGTCGCCGACCAGTTCGACCGGGTCCTGGAGCGCGTCCAGGCGAGCTCCGCCTACCTCGTAAGCGACGGCGCCGAGGACGAGTACCTGTTCCCGATCCTCTCCTCCCGGGTGCGCATCGACGGGGTCCGCCGCGTCTACGTCCGCCAGAGCCCGAGCCTCGAATCGACGTACTACACCCTCGTGCGGGCGCTCAAGGACCCGAAGCTTCGCGCGAAGACGGTCCTGCCGTTCGCGTTCGTCCTGCTGATCCTCGGCTTCGCCGCGGCCGGCGGCGTCTTCCTCTGGGGGGTGATCGGGCTCGCGATCGTCCTCGGGGTCTACCTGATCTTCTGGACGTTCGACATCGACGAGGCGCTCATCGACGCCGTGCGGACCGCCTCGGCGGACACCCGGCAGGGGTCGGTCGCGTTCGGGTTCGGGCTGTTCGCCCTCGCGCTCGTCGGGGTGGGGTTCCTCACCGGCTACAACCACTACGCCGCCGGCGCGTCCGTCGCCCCGTTCGTCCGGGTCCTCCTGTTCCTGCAGTCCGGGCTCCTATGGTGGATCCTCGGCGTGCTCGTCTGGGAGACCGGTCGCGCGTTGCGCCGGATGTTCGCCCGGGGGAGGTTCCCGCGCTCCTACGTCGTCGCGACGACGAGCGTCATCGGGATCGGCCTCGTCAGCTACGGGATCGTCTATCTCGTGCGCTATCTCGAGGGTCTTTCGCCGGTCGCCCAGGTCCCCCTGCTCGCCGGCCTCATCGTCACGGGTCTCGGGCTCGTGATCGGGGCGGGGATGATCCACCAGCACTTCCGGACCGTCTCGCGGGCCAGCGCCCCGCCGATCACGAGCGGCTAGGGGCCGTCGGCCGGACCGAGCGCAGGTCCCGCAGCGGGACGTCCAGGCCGCAGCGGCTCCGCAGCGTCGCGCGGATCGCCGCGAGGGTCGGCCCCTCGGCGGCCGCGCGCTCGGCGAGCTGGGCGAGGTCCTCCCAGTAGTTCCACGGAAAGACGACCCAGACCCACGCATCGCGCGGGATCTCCTCCGCGAAGTACGTCGGCAGGAACTTCGAGTGGGCGATGTGCACGAACGCGGCGGTCTCGACCGACGCCGGTCCGGCGCCGCTCACGTGATCGCGCGCGAGCTGCAGGCTCTCGCCGGTGTCGGTGATGTCGTCGACGACCAGGACGTGCGCGCCCGCGACCGGGCCCGAGAGGCCCTCGGTGAGCCGTGCCTCCCCGTCCCGGCTCGCCGTCACGCCCCAGTGCTGCACGCGCAGCGCGAGCAGGCGGCTGACCCCGAGGCGGTCGCCGAGGAGCCGGGCCGGGACCCAGCCGCCGCGCGTCAGGGCGACGATCGTCTCCGGCCGCCGGGGGCCGGCCCGGATCTTCGCCGCGACGGTGTCGGCCCAGCCCTCGACCTCGTTCCAGGTCGCGCGACGGCACCTCGGAAGCTCCGCCATCCGGGGTCGGTCGCGGCCTACGGGTGGAAGCCGCGCGTGTTGATCGCGTCGACGACCCGCTGGATGGCGAGGATGTAGGCGGCCGTCCGGTTGTGGACCTTCCGCTCCGCCGCGACCTTGTGGACGTCCGCGTAGGAGCGGACCATGACGCGCTCGAGGCGCTGGTTGACCTCTTCGAGGGGCCAGAAGAACCCCTGGATGTCCTGCGCCCACTCGAAGTAGCTCACCGTGACGCCGCCGGCGTTGGCGAGGATGTCCGGCAGCACGGTGACCTTCTTCTGGAACAGCACCGTGTCGGCCTCGGGCAGCGTCGGGCCGTTGGCGGCCTCGGCGACCATCTTCGCCTGGACCTTGTCGGCGTTCTTGCCGGTGATCTGGTTCTCGAGCGCCGCCGGGACGAGGATGTCGGCCTTCGTCTCGAGGACCTCCTCGTTGGAGATCGCCTTCGCCCCGGGAAAGCCGACGACCGAGCCGGTCTTGCGCTTGTGCTCCTCGACCGCGTGCGGGTTCAGCCCGTCGGCCTTGTAGATCCCTCCCCTCGAGTCCGAGACGGCGACGATCGTCGCCCCCTGCTCGTCGTGGAGGAGGTTCGCGGCGACGCTGCCCGCGTTGCCGAACCCCTGGACGGCGACGGTGCCGTTCTTGACCCGGACGCCGGCGTCCTTGGAGGCCTCCCGAATGACGTAGGCGCAGCCGCGCCCGGTCGCCTCGCCCCGGCCTTCGCTGCCGCCGAGGGCGATCGGCTTACCCGTGACGACGCCGGGAACGGAGTAGCCCTTCTGCATCGAGTAGGTGTCCATGATCCAGCTCATCGTCTGGCTGTCGGTGTAGACGTCCGGCGCCGGGATGTCGATCTCCGGCCCGATGAACGACGCGATCTCGCTCGCGTAGCGGCGGGTGAGGTGCTCGAGCTCCCCCTTGCTCATCTTCTTCGGATCGCAGACCACGCCGCCCTTCGCGCCGCCATACGGGATGTTGACGACCGCGCACTTCCACGTCATCCACGCCGCGAGCGCCCGGACCTCGTCCAGCGTCACCTGCGGATGGTAGCGGATCCCGCCCTTGCACGGCCCTCGGGCCATGTTGTACTGGACCCGGTGCCCGGTGAAGACCCGGTAGGTCCCGTCGTCCATCCGGACGGGGAAATTCACGGTCAGCTCCCGCTTGGGGTGCTTGAGCACCTCGCGGACGCCGCCGTTCAGCCCGATCATGTCGGCGACGATGTCGACCTGACGCTTCGCGGTCTCGAACGGGTTCACGGTGGAACTTGTCTGCGGCATCGGCTGCCTCAACACCGGGGCCGGGAGCCGGCCGGGATTACTTGAACGTGCCGTGCGCCCTGCGACACCCCGGCACGGAGCGCGTCGAGCGCATGGTCCGCCGCTGCGAGCCGCTCGCGGAGGACCGCACGCTCGCCACCTCGTCCTGGGCCGGTCGAAGAGGGCGCTCTCGCCGCGAAGGTACGCCCCGTCGCCCCGACCGCGGGGCCCCCGACCGGCCGTAGGGGATTGCCGTCGCCCGGTTTTCGAGCCGCTCGGCGCCGCGGCCCGCGGCAAGGGAACCGCCACCGCCCCGTCACCGAGCGGGCCGGTGCCTTCGCGGCGCCGGGGGAGCGCCCGGGCGAGCCGCCCGTCCGCTCGACCGCCGGCCTTAGGCCTGCGCGCGCGTCCGCGCGCCGCCGTCACTTGTAGGGGACGAACTCCTTGCCGAGGAGCTCCCGGCCGAGGATGATCCGCATGATGTTCAGGCCGCCCTCGGCCCCGACCAGGTAGCTCATGATCCCTCGCAGGCCGAGCTCGAGCCCCGCGTCCTTGGTGTAGCCGGCGGCGCCGTACCACATCATCACCCGCTTGACGCACTCGAAGGCGACCTGCGGCGCGGTAAGCTTGACCGACGCCACGGCGAGGTCGACCTCCGAGCGGTGGGAGCGGTCCCCCTTCAGCGTGTACTCGTCCAGCAACCATGCGGCGCGGCGGCACTGCCACTTGACGGCCTCGACCTGCGTGTAGAGGTCGACCAGCTCGAACTGGATCGCCTCGAACTTGCCGAGCGGCTGGCCGAACGCCCGACGCTCGCGGACGTAGGCCGTGCCGGCCTCGAGGGCGCGCTCGGCGGCGCCCACGCACGCCGCGCTCACGAACGTCCGCGCGACGCTGAACCCCTCCATCGCGACCTCGAACCCCTTCCCCTCGGGACCGACGAGATAGCGCGGCGGCAGCGCGACGTCGTGGTAGGTGAGGCCCCCGGTGGAGATCCCCATGCGGCCCATGTTCTCGAACTTCTGGGTCGAGATCCCGTTCGAGCGGGTCGGGACGTACAGGAAGTCGAACCCGCCGCTCTCGACCTTCGCGAGCGTGAGGTGCCCTCCGCCGAGGCGGCGCGCCTCCTCGACGCCCGAGACGAACGACTTCTCGCCGGTCAGGACGAACCGCTCCCCGTCGCGGTGCACCCGGGTACGCATCGCCGCGAGGTCGCTCCCTCCGCCCGGCTCCGTGGTCGCGATCCCGAGGAACGCCTTTCCGGAGGTCACCGGGGGAAGGAGCTCCTTCTTCGCCTCCTCGCTCCCGTGCCGGGAGAGGACGTAGCCCCAGCCGGCCTCGAGGAGGAAGAAGACGGCCGTCGCCATCGAGAAGTCTCCACGACCGACCTCCTCGGCGGCGAGCTCCGTCAGGACGGCGCTCGCTCCCATCCCCCCGTACTCCTCCGGGACCATCATCGCGAGGAGGCCGAGCTCGGCCATCGGGCCGAGGACCTCCGGCGGGATCGACCCCTGCGCGTCGATCTCGCGCTCGTGCGTCCGCAGGACGCGGTCGCCGAAGCGGCGGGCCGCCTCCTGGAACGCCCGCTCTTCGTCCGAGAGACGGAACTCCATCGGGCCGGCGGCGAACGGGGCGCCGAGGATTTAGCCTCCCCCTCGCGCAAGCGCCTCGGGGGCGCGCACCTCATTAGTCCGGGACCGGTCGCAAGCACGGAGGACGGGGTTGGCGAGGCTCCGGGTCGCGGTCAACGGCTTCGGGACGATCGGCAAGCGCGTCGCGGACGCGGTCGCGCGCCAGTCCGACCTCGAGCTCGTCGGCGTCGCGAAGACCCGCCCGGGGTACGAGGCCCGCCGGGCGGTCGCGCGAGGCTACCCGCTGTACGTCGCCGGGAGCGGCTCGCCGGAGAAGTTCGCCGCGGCCGGCCTCCCCGTCGCCGGACGCCTCGCCGACCTCCTCGGGAAGGTCGACGTCGTGGTCGACGCCACGCCCGAGGACGTCGGACGGGAGAACCGCGCTCTCTACGAGGCGGCGAACGTGCGGGCCGTCTACCAGGGCGGCGAGGAGGCGGACGTCGCCGAGGCGTCGTTCAACGCTCTCGGCAACTACGACGCGGGGCGCGGGAAGCGTTCGCTCCGGGTCGTCTCCTGCAACACGACCGGGATCGCCCGGGCGGCGGCGGTCCTCCTTCGCTGGGGGGTCGAGCGGTGGGACGTCACGCTGGTGCGGCGCGCCGCCGATCCTGCCGAGACGAAGCGCGGCCCGATCAACGGGATCGTCCCGACGCTCGAGATGCCGTCGCATCACGGCCCGGACGTCCGGACGATCTTCCCCGACCTTCCGATCGCGACGACCGCGGTCGTCGTCCCCACGACGCTGATGCACGTGCACGTCAACCACGTGCGCCTCGCCCGTCCTCCCGCCACGGCGGCCGACGTCGTCGCCACGCTCCGCTCCACGCCGAGGTTCGTCGTCTTCGCCCCCGGGGAGGGGGTCGAAGGGACGCCGCAGGTGATGGAGGTCGCCCGCGACCGTGCCGGCGAGGGCGGCCGGCGCTCCGCCGACATGATGGAGAACGTCCTCTGGGAACGGGGGATCCGCCTCGACGGTCGGGACCTCTACTTCTTCCAGGCGATCCACCAGGAGTCGATCGTCGTGCCGGAGAACGTCGACGCCATCCGCGCGATGTTCGACCTCGCCCCGAGCAAGGATGCCTCGATCGCGGCGACCGACCGCTCCCTCGGGATCGCGCACGGCTAGGGCCGCCCGCGTCCGCGTGCGGACGGCCGGCACCCCGCGCGCGGTCGCCGAGGTTCGACGGCTCGTCGCCGAGTACGTGCGCGGTCTCGACATCGACCTCGGGTTTCAGGGGATCGACCGCGAGCTGGAGCGATTTCCCGAAGCGTACTCCGGACCTGGGGGTCGGTTGCTGCTCGCAGAGGTCGACGGTCGACCGGCCGGCTGCGTGGCGATCCGACGCCTCCGGGGGTCGACCTGCGAGATGAAGCGCCTCTACGTCCGCCCGGCCTATCGCGGGCGAGGGGTCGGCCGGGCGCTCGCCGTCGCGTCCCTTCGGAAGGCGCGAGAGGCCGGCTATCGCCGGATGCGTCTCGACACCCTCGGCAGGATGCGGTCCGCGATGCGGCTGTACACCGCTTTGGGATTCCGTGAAATCCCCGCCTACCGGTTCAACCCGGAGCCGACCGCGCGCTACTTCGAGATCGAGCTGCGCGCCACGTCCGGGCCGCTCCGCCGTCGCCGGCGGGTCGGGGGAACCGCGTCGACCCCCCCGCGGCGCCGCTCCCCGCGGGCGCCCCGGTCGGCCGACCTGGACCGGTCGGTCCACGACGTGGATGGAGTTCGCCCGGCCGCTTAGACCGCGAACCGTCCTCTGCGTGTCGGGCCCCCGCAGCTCCGGACCGCACGGCGAGGCCGCGCCCGGGTGCCAGCCGGTTCGACCTCGGGCCGGTCTGCTTCGCTCTCCTCCGAGCCCGAAGACCTCCCCGCGGACCCGAGACCGCAGTCCCCGGAGAGGGGGTACGCCTACGACCGGGTTCCGGCGACAGGCCGGGGCTTCCGAAGCCCCCGCAGCCCGAGCACGCCCGCCCGGTAGAGAACCATCTTATAGCGGTCCTTTCTCGCGCGGCCCGAATGTATTACTTGGACCACCGTCGCGATGTCGTCCGCATCCCACCCGCGCGCCTCGGCCCGGAGCTCGCCACGGTCCTCGTCGAGCTCGCCCAACAGCAGTTCGAGGGGAAGCTGGTCGACGGCCAGAGCCTCGCCGTCACGATCCGCGACGTGCGGCCGATCGGCGAGGGGCACATCATCCACGGCGACGGCGGGGTCTACCAGGAGGTCGAGTACGAGGCGCTCCTGTTCCGGCCTGAGATCCAGGAGGTCGTCGAGGGGGCGGTCGTCGAGATCCGCAAGTTCGGCGCGTTCGTCCGCTTTGGGCCGTTGGACGGCCTGCTCCACGTCTCCCAGATCATGGACGACCGGGTGAACATCGACGAGCACAACCAGCGGCTCGTCGGCGTCGAGACGAAGCGCGACCTGAAGGTCGGCTACAAGGTCCGCGCCCGCGTCGTCTCGCTCTCCCTCTCCGAGATCTCCCCGCGCGACAGTCGCATCGGTCTGACGATGCGCCAGCCGGCGCTGGGCCGGTTCGAGTGGATCGTCGACGCCCATCGCAAGGCCGACGAACGCGGCGGCAAGAAGGCGTCCGCCGCGCCGAGCCCCGGCAAGAAGGCTCCGGCGCGGCCGGCGACGAAGGGACCGGCGGCGGCCGGCTGAGGACCGCGAGCGATGATCAACCAGAGGGCGTGCAAGAACTGTCGAACGATCACCGACCAGGCGAAATGCCCCCGGTGTGGCGGCGAGGTCTCCCGGGAATGGCAGGGCTACCTGGTCGTGATCGACCCCGAGCGCAGCGAGATCGCGAAGAAGATGGGGATCCATGACGCGGGCCGGTACGCGCTCCGCGTCAAGTAACGGCCGCGTCTGGATCGTTCCGGACGCCCTTCGTCCGACGCTCGCCGAGAAGTACGGCCCGGTCTATGCCGGAGAGGAGGCCGACCGCAGGATCCGGTCGCTGCACGTCTTCGGCGCCTGCGGCGACCGGGTCGTCGGCCGCTCGCTCGAGCTGGGGCACCCCCCGCTCGTCGGGATCGTCGACTACAAGACCCGACGCGGCGAGCCGATCCCGCGCGACAGCTACCGAGCGCTCGGCGTACGCCGTACCGTCCGCGTTCGCAACCCGGCCGGTCAGCTGACCGAGGCGCTCCGGGCGGCGGTCCGCGAGCTCGTCGGCGCGGGGGGCGGTCTCCTGGAGGTCGACGGAGAGGAGGACCTGGGCGCGCTCGCGCTCGTCGAGACGCTCCCGGTCGGGGCGACCGTTATATACGGCATCCCGGCTGAGGGGGTCTCCTTCGTCCTCGTCGACGACGTCGCGAAGGCGCACGTCCGCAACCTCGTCGCCCAGATGGAACTGAGAAGGTCCGGCAATGGAGATTAGGATCCTCGAGGAGCGCACGAACCCGTTGCTGAAGCGCCACGAGGTCCGCTTCGAGGTCTCCCACGTCACCGCGGCGACGCCGACCCGCGACAGCGTTCGCTCCGAGCTCGCGAAGGCGGTGCACGCCGCGAAGGACCGGGTCATCATCGAGCGGATGTTGCCCCGCTTTGGCACGGCCGTGACCCGCGGCGAGGCGAACGTCTACGACAACGCCGAGGCGGCGAAGCAGATCACGCGGGAACACATCCTCGTGCGCAACGGGCTCAAGGAGAAGCCCGCGAAGGGCGCCCCCGCCGCTGCCCCGGAAGCCCCGAAGGCGGAGGCTCCGGCTGTCCCCGCGGCCGCCGCGAAGGAGGCGCCGGCTCCGGAGCCGACCGAGGCGAAGCCATCCTCCAAGGCCGAGACACCGGTCCCCCCTTCCCCCGCCGAGTCGCCCTCTCCCGCGTCCGCGGACGCTCCGAAGAAGGCCCCAAGGGCGCACGCGAAGAAGGAGTGAGCCGCCGTGGCGAAGGCACGGGTCGGGCTCTACGACGTCGACGGCGAGACGCTGCGCCGGACCCATCTCGCCTGCCCCAAGTGCGGCCCAGGGACGTTCCTCGCCGAGCACGAGGACCGCCGTTCGTGCGGGCGCTGCGGGTACTCGGAGTCGAAGACGAAGCCCGCGGCCAAGGCGAAGCCGGCCAAGGCCTAGGTCCCCCCTCGGCCGAGCCGCTCTTCTTTCCTCGTGAGCTCCTTCGCCGCGATGCCGTACGCCTCGGACCGTGCTGCCCGGCTCTTCTACGATGACGGATGCGGACCCTGCCGTCTGTTCGCCCGCGCGGCCGAAGCGATGAGCCACCACCGGCTGGCGGCGGTCCCCCTAGACGCTCCGGGCGCCGAGCCGTTGCTCGGTCGTCTCGACCCCGGGACCCGGTTCGGCTACGCACACCTGGCGGCCGGCGACCGCCTGAGCACCGGGGAGGCGCTGACGCTCCCTCTCCTCGGCCTCACGTTGGGGCCGACATGGGAGGAGTTCGCCCGTCGCGTCCCCCGACTGGGTCGGTACCTGGAGGGGCTCTACCGGCGCTTCTGGGCCGCTCGCCGCACGCGGGGTTGCGGCGGTCGCCCGGCGTCCTAGGCGAACCTCCCTGCCGGACCTGCGCGCCGGAACGATCGCCGGTAGCGGATCCAGCCCGGACGTCCCACGGACGCACGGCCCCGAACGCCCCGGAGAGGCTATAGGAATTCGAATATTACGAATTCGAAGCAACATGGCCCCTCCTCGGACGCGGACGTCGCTCCCGGACCTCGACGACTACCCGCTCCGTCGGGCCGCCGAGCGTCTCGGGGTCGCGATCTTCCGTTCGGTGCGCGAGGACGCGACCGGGCTGGGTCTCACGGTGAGGGAGGCGATGATCCTCCTGGTCCTGCGGAGGAACCGCGCGGTCCCGGTGTCGCGTCTTGTCTCGGGTTCCGGCACGCCCCCGTCGACGATCACCGGCGTGGTCGACGGGCTCGTCCTCGCGCAGTTGCTCAAGCGCGAGCACGGGACACGGGACCGTCGGCAGGTCGTCGTCTCGCTGGCCCCGCGGGGCCGCCAGGTCGCCGAGCGCCTCGAGCGGCTGCAGGCGTCCCGCTGGCTCGGGGTCCGGGGGCAGCTACCGGGGGCGCGCGCGGCGCTGGCGGCCGGGGTGCTAAACCAGGCGATCCACGGATTCCACCGCTCGGCTCGCCCGGCCGCCGCAGCCGCCCCCGTCGCGGGGCGGCGGGCCAAGGCCTCTGCGAGCACCGCCCGAGGGGGCGCCGGCCGATGAGCGGACCCGCGGGCGCGCCGGTGGTGGTCGGCCGCGACGTCTGGAAGACCTACGGCCAGGGGGAGACCCGCGTCGTGGCACTCCGGGGGATCGATGTCGAGATCCGTCGGGGCGAGATGCTCGCGATCATGGGGCCGTCCGGCTGCGGGAAGACGACGTTCCTGAACTGCTTCTCGGGGCTCGACGAGATCGACCGCGGCGAGATCGTGCTGGACGGGGTCGACCTAAGGTCGATGGACGACCGGGCGAAGAGCGACTACCGGGCGCGCAAGGTCGGCTTCGTCTTCCAGGCGTACAATCTCCTGCCCGTGCTCTCCGCGACCGAGAACGTCGAGATGCCCCTCCTGATCGCCGGCGTCGCCGCCCGGGAGGCCCGGGAGCGCGCACGCGCGATCCTGACCGAGCTGGGCCTGGGCGACCGGCTCGACCGGCGGCCCGCCGAACTCTCCGGCGGCCAGCAGCAGCGGGTCTCCCTCGCTCGCGCCCTCGTCGGGCGCCCGGCGATCGTCTGGGCCGACGAGCCGACCGGCAACCTCGACGAGGAGGACTCCCGGCAGGTGAGCGTCATGCTCCGGACGCTGAACACGACCTACCGGCAGACGATCGTGGTCGTCACGCACGACGCGACCGTCGCCGCCGGCTGCGACCGGACGCTGCGCATGCGCGACGGCCGCTTCGATTCGTAGCGGCCATGGCCGGTGCTCCCTCGGTCGTCGGCGGCCTCCTGCTCCTCCTAGGGGTGGTCTTTGTGGTCGTCGGGCTCCTCGCGGCGCGCCACCGGCTCGCCCTCCGCATCGGGCTCCGCAACGTCGCCCGGGCGCGCGGTCGCACGGTGCTCCTGGTCCTCGGCCTGCTCGTCGCGACGACGATCGTCTGCGGGAGCCTGGTGGTCGGCGACACGATCTCCCAGGTGAACGTCCACTACACGGTCCTCGCGGTCGGCCAGAACGACGAGGTCGTCGGCAACCGGTCCCCTTCCGGCGCGTACGCGCCGTTCCCGTACTCGGTCTACTCGGACCTCGAAGGGGCCACGGGCGCGGACCGATCGATCGCCGGGATGGCCCCGGAGATCGTCGGACAGGCCGAACTGTACGACCGGACCAGCGGCGTCCCGCAGCCCGGCCTCCATCTCATCGGGGTGAACGGCAACCAGAGCACCGAGCTCGGCCCGTTCGTCACCACGTCCGGCACGTCGCTTGCGGGGCCGGGCCCGGGGGAGGTGCTTCTGGACGAGCTTGCCGCCTCCGAGCTCAACGCTTCGGCGGGCGATTCGGTCGTCCTCTACGGCGCGGCGGCGTCGCCGGTCCCGGCGGTCGTCCAGGCGATCGTGCAGGACAACAGCCGAGGTGCGTTCCCGACCGGCGGGGTCGGCGACTTCGGGAGCGTCTTCGTCAACCTGACGCTCGCGCAGCACCTCCAGAACCTTACCGGCGCGATCAACTTCATCTCCGTGACGAACGTCGGCGACCAGGCCCAGCGCCTCGCGGCCGCCCCGAGCGTGAACGCGACGCTCACCGCGGCGCTCGGTTCGATCCCGGACGCCCACGGGCTCTCCGTCAGCGAGCTGCTCGTGAGCGCCCTCGCGACGGCGAACTCCGCGGGGAGCGACATCGCGACGCTCTTCCTCGTCCTCGGCCTGTTCTCGATCGCCGCCGGGGCGCTGCTGATCGTCGGGATCTTCGTCCTGCTCGCCGAGGAGCGCAAGGGCGAGATGGGGGTCCTGCGCGCGATCGGGCTCCAGGGCCGGGAGCTCGTCTACGCCTACCTCTTCGAGGGGTTCGTCTACGCCGTCGGGAGCGCGCTCGCCGGTACGTTCCTCGGCGTCGGGGTCGGCTACGGCCTGACGTGGGCGTTCGGTCTCCTGTACCCGGAGCCGGGGCTGCCCTCCAACGCGATCCTCGACTCGTTTACGGTGACGCGGTCGACGCTGGTGATCGCCTACGTCATCGGCCTGCTGCTCACCCTCGCGACCGTCGTGCTCTCGAGCCTGCGGGCGAGCCGGCTGAACATCGTTCGGGCGATCCGGGACCTTCCCGAGCCGCCGCCGACGCTCCGGACGTACACGTTCCTCGCCTACCTCGGCGCGGCCACGGCCGTGCTCGGCGCCCTGCTCTACGCCAAGACCTACTCCGGAACCTCCGACCTCTCCGACCCTCTCCTCGGGATCGCCCTCGCGATCGTCGGCGTCGGGCTGCTGGCGTCGCGCTTCGTGCGCAATCGGATCGCCTTCTCGGCGACCGGCGCCGGCTTGCTCGTCTGGGCCGGCGACGCGCACCTGCACGTCGAGCTCCTCGGCGCCGACCACGGCGGGGGGATCTTCGTCGTCTTCGTCGAGGGGATCATCATGGTCACCGGCGCGCTGCTCGTCTACGTCTTCAACGCGTCGGCGATCGCCTCCGGGATCCTTCGGCTCGCCGGCGACCGCCGGCGCAGCGCCCCGGTCCCCCGCATCGCCCTCGCCTATCCGAGCCGCCGCGCGACGCGATCGACGATCAGCCTCGCGATCTTCGCGCTCGTCATCTTCACGCTGGTGGCGATCGCGACGGCGGGCTCGACGGTCGACGCGAGCCTCGGCGTGAGCCTTCAGCAGCAGTCCGGCGGCTACACGTTCGTCTCGTACTCCGCGGCGCCGATCCCGGACCTCCCGAGCGAGCTCGCCGCCAACACGACGGTCGCGCCGTACTTCTCGTCGGCGGTCCCGCTCGTCTACGGCGGGGTCGACGTGAACGTGAGCGGCTATCCCCACAATCCGTACGCGGACTCGCTCTACGCCGGGCCGGCCGGCGAGCCTCCGGCCTCGAACTTCTACGACACCAACCGCTTCGCGTTCACGTCGACGTTGCACGGCATGACCGCCGCGCAGGTCGACGCGGAGCTCGCGAGCACCCCCGACGTCGCGATCGTCGACCAGAGCTACGCGGCGATCTCGAACACGCTGTCGGTCGGGGCCGCCGCGGCGCATCCGACCGTGAGCCCGGGCGGCACGATCGGGCTCACCAATCCGGCGAACGGCAACCGTACCACCGTGACCGTCCTCGGGATCATGGTCCAGTCGCTCGTCTCCGGGGTCTTCGTCAGCCCGCCGACGGCCGCCGCGCTCGGGTTCTCGAGCCCGAAGGTCTTCTTCCTCACCCTCGCCCCGGGGCACTCGGCGAACCGGGCGGCGCAGCTCGCGAAGCGGGCGTTCTTCCCGTACGGCCTCGAGGTCCTCGACATCGCCGACCTGCTGGCGTCGTCGATCGCGACGACGGAGTCGGCGATCGGCCTGCTCCAGATCTTCGTCGGCCTCGGCCTCGCGGTCGGGATCGCGGCGATGGGGATCGTCGCCCTGCGCGCGGTCGTCGAGCGGCGGCGAGAGATCGGCATGCTCCGGGCCAACGGCTTCACCCGGCGGATGGTGCTGCGGGCGTTCCTGCTCGAGTACTCGTACGTGACCCTCGTCGGGGTCGCGATCGGCACCGCGCTCGGCCTGCTGATCGTCTGGAACTTCTCGCAGAGCCCGGAGTCCGCTTCGGCGGGGGTGGCGACGTTCGCCGTGCCGTGGCTGAACCTCGCCGTGATCCTCGCGGCGGCGTACGGTCTCGCGATGCTCGCGGTCGCCGAGCCGTCGCTGCGGGCGGCCCGGATGCCCCCGGCGGAGTCGGTACGACCCACCGAGTAGCGCCGGAGACGGCCCGGCCGGCGTACGGGTCCGGACCGACCTTTGCCATCGCCGGTCGAGAAGGCCCGAAGTTCGACGACGATCCGACCCCCGTGAGCGCGCCGCTCCCGAAGCTCGCACGGCGCGGGTCCCGGGCGATCGTTCGGCCGGTTCGCGCTCCGGCGTGACTCGGGGAACCGGCCTGGCTCGTCAGGAATGCGGACGTCGACGCGGCCAGCAACCCTTCCGCGCCCGCCTCGCGCGCAGGCGTTCGCTACGACCTCCTAGGGGACGCCGGGAGGCCCGCGGTCGCCGGCTCGACCCTCACGAGGGGACCTCCCGACCCGCCACTGCTATGGACCTGACTCAGCTCGGAGCGCCGCGGGCCCGTAGTATAGCTTGGACATCACGGAG
>JASHSA010000099.1 GCA_030037035.1 Thermoplasmata archaeon | reverse complement strand
CGCCTCGCGCGCGGGGTAGGTCGCGATCACCCGGGCGAGGCCCGGTCCCCGGGCGAGGAACGAGATCGAGCGGGCCGCGGTCGCCCCGTGCTCGGCGCTCGGGTCGTAGCAGATCAGCTGCGCGACCTCGGTCGGGAGGCTCATCGTGAGCCAGCTCGGGTGCTGCGCCCGAACGATGACATACTCCATCGGCCGTTCGAGCCGTAGGGCCGTATAAGAAATCTGTTGGCTTCCGGAGAGCCGCCGGGGGCTGCGGTCGACGAGCCGGGAAGCGCCGGGGCGACGCCAGGGCGCTCGGTCTCAGCGACGACCGGCCGACCCGAGGAGGATCCCGCCCAGCCAGAGCGCGACGATGCCGGTCGCCGCCACCGCGACGGCCCTCTCCAACGGACCGGGGGCGGTCGGGATCGTCCCCCCCAGCACGAACAGCCCCACGAGGGTCAACAGCAGCCCCAGCCCGAGCTTCCGGGTCGGGGAGAGCCGGGATCCCCGGCGCCGAGTCGCGGCCGGGGGTTCGGCTCGGGGCTCGGGCTCCACGAGCGCGGTCGGGATTCCCGGAGAGATAAGCCGCCGGCTCCGGCCCCGTCAGCGTTCCTCAGGGAGGGGACGTTCGGCGACCGTCGACAGGGGGACCGACGAGGCGATCCACGGACGGACCTGCTCGGGCTCGGCCCCTGCGGGGCCGGCGGGCTGGCGCAGGAACCGGCGGGCTCCGATCGGCGAGAGGAGCGTCGTGACGAGCCCGACCCCCGCGACGACCGTGAACGTCCGGGTGTCGAAGAGCCCGAGCGACACGAGGATGATCGCCATCGCGAGCTCGACCGCGCCGCGGCTGGCGACCAGGAAGCCGGCGCCGACGGCGTCGCGCGCCGGCCAACCGAGCGAGCGGGAGACCCCCGCGCCGACCGCCACCTTCGAGGCGTAGGCGAAGGCGCAGAGGGCGGCGAACGTGGCCAGCACCGCCGGGGAGGTGACGAGGAGACGGAGGTCCATCTGCAGGCCGACCAGCGCGAAGAACAGGGGGATGAAGAACCCCCAGGTGACGGCGTCGAAGACCCTCGTGATCTCCCGATGCTCACGGACCCCGACGCTCTCCGGCGTGACGAGCAGGCCCGCGTAGAACGCCCCGACGACGAACGTGAGCCCGATCGCCTGGGAGTAGAGCGCCGCCGCGAGCGCCCCGACCATCAGGATCGCGAAGCCGGCCTCGCGCGAGTGCCATTCGAAGCGGACCCGCGTCACCCAGCGGTCCCAGATCCTCAGCTGGCGCAGCGCCCTCAGGCTGTAGTGGACGGCGAGGATCGAGCAGAGGAAGACGCCGACGGTCACCGCGCCGATCGCCGCGGAGAGCCACGGGAGGGTGCTTTGGTCGGCGACCCGGAGGAGCACCGAGAACGCGGTGACGGCGGCGAGCTCGTTGACGAGCGCACCGTTGAGCAGGTAGGTCCCGAACCGGCTCTGCAGCAGGCGGAACTCGTGGAGCATGATCCCGAGGACCGGCAGCGCGGTGATCGAGATCGTCAACGCGACGAACAGCGTCGTCGCCCATCCCAGCGACGGGTAGAGCAGCCGGACGACCGCGGCGCCGGTCAGGAACGGCAGGACGAAGAGGGCGACCCCGAGCAGCCCGGCCGAGACGCCGGTCGCCGCGATCTGGTCGGGGGTGACCGCGAGGCCGGCGGTCATCAGGACGAAGAACGTCGCGAGGATCTCGAGGCCGCTCAGCTCGCTCGAGATGCTCGAGAGCCCGAGGTAGGGGCCGAGGAGCGTCGGTCCGAGGACGACCCCGACCGCGAGCTGCCCGACGAGCGCCGACTGACCGAGCCGGCTCACGAGCTCGCCCGCGACGACCGCGCAGGCGATCAGGAGGAACAGGGTGACGATGAACTGCGTGGTGGCGTCCATGGCTTCCCGGATCGTCCCGCCGCGCGACCGGCGCGGACGTCCGCCACGTCGAGGTCGCAGCGGCCGCCCGGCTCGGCTCAGGGAACGGAGGGATGCCCTCCAATACAACCCTTCGCTTTACGCCCTGCGCAGGAGGCTCCCGAACGGCGCCTCCGGAAGGCTCGGGCGATGACGAGGGAGACGGCGAACCGACCGACCTCCCGACGGTCGTCCGGCGACGCCGACGCGGTCGCCTCCCGGCGGCTGCGCGCGGCGGAGGAGCCGCTGGACGTCCGTCTCGTCCGCGGGGACCCGTTCGTCGAGCTGGAGGTCCGCAATCCTTTGCACGGGACCCGCTACCGGGTCTTCTTCCCCAGCTACCCCGAGCGGGACGCCGCGCTCTGCACGTGCACCGACTTCGCCCGGCGCGGCCTCGGCACGTGCAAGCACGTCGAGGCCGGCTGGGAGTGGCTCAGCGGCCCGTCGGCGCCCCCCCGCGCGGCGGCGACGTCGCCGATCGAACCGACCCCGCTGTGGGCGCGGCTCCGTCGGGACGCCGCGGCGCTCGCGCGCCGGGACGTCCGGGACATCCGCGAGCTCGAGCGCCTCGGCCGGGCGATGATCGAGGACCCGGGTCCGCGAGAGGGAACCGTAGAAGCGGGGACCGAGGAGGAAGAGGTTGGACGCCGGGCGCCCGAGCGCGGACGACCTACGACGACATCCCGGGCGCGCCCTTGAGCGCGCGGACCTTGTAGTACTCGGGGTCGACGATGACCTCGCCGTTGACGCCCATCGTCTCGATCGTCTTCAGCTGAAGGCCGCTCTGCGACTTCGCCTTCTGCCAGTCCGGGATCGGGATCGAGAACTTCTTCTCGACCTCCGTCCGGTAGATCGGGCCCGAGTTGTACGAGCAGAACGGGATGACCCGGCCGTCCGGCACCGCGTAGTGGATGTCGCAGCGCATCAGGCGCTGGATGTCGTAGTCGTAGGCGTCCTGGAAGTGCATGTTGCCGATGTAGAGCGTCCGCCAGGTGAACTTCGCGACGGCCTCCTTGTTGCCCTCCGTGAAGATCGACGCGATGATCCGGACGCAGTTCTTCTCGCTCACGCCCTCCGGGGCCTTCGAGAAGTCGAAGTACTTCGCGACGTCGTGCAGGAGGCGCGCCCCCGCGACCGCCGTCCGGACCCGCGCGAACCGGGCGTCCCGGTACTTCTCGATCATCGACTCGACGTTCTCGAAGAA
>JASHSA010000098.1 GCA_030037035.1 Thermoplasmata archaeon | reverse complement strand
CGGCGCCGCGTCACGGCGGTCCACAAGGCGAACATCATGAAGACGACCGGCGGGCTGTTCCAGGTGGCGTTCCGCGAGCTGGCCGCGCAGTACCCCGACGTCGCCTCCGACGAGCGGCTGATCGACAACATGTGCATGCAGCTCGTCAAGAAGCCGAGCGAGTACGACGTGATCGTCACCACCAACCTCTTCGGCGACATCCTCTCCGACCTCTGCGCGGGGCTCGCCGGCGGGCTGGGGGTCGCCCCGGGGGCGCTGTTCGGCGAGGAGATCGCCGCGTTCGAGCCGGTCCACGGCTCCGCGCCGAAGTACGCGGGCCAGGACCGCGCCGACCCGGTCGCGGAGATCCTCTGCGTCGAGCTGCTGCTCCGCCATCTCGGCGAGCGCGAGGCGGCCGACCGGGTCTTCCGCGCGGTCTGGGAGACGATCGCCGAGAAGAAGGTCGTCACCTACGATCTTGCGCTGCCGGGCTACACGAACCGACCGGTCCCCCCCTCCGGCTGCTCGGCGATGGCGAAGGAGATCGCGCGCAAGGTCCCCGAGGTCGACCTCGACGCGCCGCTCCCACGCCCGGCCGGAGCCGGCGGCGCGGCGACCGACCCCGCGCTCGAGGCCTAGGCGTCGCCGACGACCTTCACGACGACGCGCTTCGGCCGCTGGCCGTCGAACTCGCCGTAGAACAGCTGCTCCCACGGCCCGAGGTCGAGCTCGCCGCGGGTCACCGGCAGGACGACCTGGTGGCCCAACAGGAGGTTCTTGAGGTGGGCGTCCCCGTTGGACTCGCCGGTCCGGTGGTGCTCGTAGTCCCCCCGGGGAGCGAGCCGCTCCGCCCACCGCCCGATGTCGGCGAGGAGCCCGGCCTCGTTGTCGTTGACGAACACCGCCGACGTGATGTGCATCGAAGAGACGAGGACGAACCCCTCCGCGACGCCGCTCCGGCGGACGATCGCACGGACCGGCTCGGTCAGGTTCACGAACTCGCGCGACGCCTTCGTACGCATCTCCAGGTACTCCGTCCGGCTGACCATGGGGCTCCGAGCGTCCGACACGAGCCTTAAGCCTCGGGGGGACCGCTTGCCGGTACGGGAGCACGAGCGTGAGCGGAGCACGGCCCGTCCGCGTCGCCCGGAGCAGCGGACCGGCGCCGGAGCCCCCGGGACGGTCGGGCCTGTCGGTCCCTTCGCCGGCGCCTTCGCGTCCGGTGGAACGCCGGCCGAACACCGCCGCCCTGCGCCGCGCGCTCTGGCTCGCCGTCCTGTACGTGGTCGGGATCGCCGTCGTCTACGCGCTGCTCGCGGTCCTCGCACGCCTCGCGCCCGGCGGCACCGGCCCGGGCGCGGCGAACGAGCTCGGGGCGTTCGCGGCGATCGCGGCGCTCCTCGCGCTCGCCGGGGCGACCGTCGCGCTCGGGTCCGCCCCTCGGGAGGTCCTCCTCTCGGAGCGCCAGACGGTCGTCGTCGGGAGGTTCGGCCGGCGCTACGTCTTTCCGGGCCGAGACCGACTTCGGGTGACGGTGCTGCGCCGCGTCCCCCCCGGCTGGCTCTCCTCGACCGCGGTCGAGACGGTCGAGATCTTCGGCGGGAGCACCCGCCGGACGTTCACGGTCGACGAGGGACTGCTGCCGGAGCCGGCCCCCGAGGACGAACCGGCGCCCTGAGGGCGCTAGGCGAGCAGGTCTTCGAGCTCGCCGGCGACGAGCGTGAGCAGCTGGTCGAGCGAGCGGTTCTTCAGTTCGGTGATGTGACCGCCGTCGGTCTCCAGGCGGGCGAGGAACTCGTCGCCGTCACGGACGAACGAGAGCGAAAGGACGTGCCGGCGTCCTCCGGGCAGGGGGACCGCGAGCTCGGGTACGGGCTCCTTCGCCGAGGCGGCCTTCGCAGGCGGCTTCGCGCCGGCCTTGCTCGCGGGCTTTGCGGCGAGCTTCGCCGCGGACTTCGCTGGGGCAGGCTTGCCCGGCCTCGGCTCCGCCTTCCTCGCCGGGGACGGCGTTCGCTTCGCGGCCGGGCGTGCTCGGCGCGGCGCCGTACTTCCGGGAGCCTTGCGCGAAGGTTTTCTGCGGGGCTTGGACGGCATCCCAGGGCGGCCTCGCTGCGGCGGCACTTGGCCCCCCTATTTATGGGTGCCGTTCACGACATCGTCGTGCGCCGGCCGCCGCCGCTCCGGCGGGGGCTTGAAGAGCGAACGTCGTCCTCCCGGCGCCCGAATGGAGGCCGCGAGCGCGACCCCTCGAGCGCTCTTCGCGCGGTCGAACGGGCCGAGCGGCTCGACCGCGGTGCTGCTCGCGGGGCTCGCGGTGCTCCTGCTCGCACTCGTCCTGGAACCGAACCTCGGCTACGCGGCGTTCGGCTCGGACAGCGGCGAGTACTACTACCTGACCGCGCACCTCGTCGCGACCGGCGGGCTGCCCCACGGCGCCGCCTACGGCGGCTGGGGGTCGGCGTACCCGGACTTCCCGGGGATCTTCCTCCTGGCGGCCGGCGGGGCGCAGGCGCTCTCGGTCGGACCGTTCGACGCGCTTTCCGTCATCGTCCCGGCGGTCAGCATGCTGTCGGTGGTCCCGCTGTTCCTCCTGTTCCGCCGACTCTATCCGAACGACCATGTCGCGCTCCTCGGCGCCGCCTTCAGTTCGGTCGCGATGCCGAGGGCGTTCTCGATCGCGCACCCGGCCCCGCTCGCGCTCGGGGACTTCCTCGCGGTCGCCGCGCTCTGGATGTTCGTCGAGTCGAGGAACGACCGGCGGTGGTACGTCCTCCTGGCGCCGACGGCCGGGGCGCTGATCGTCACCCACCACCTCTCCTCGTACTTCTTCGCGATCGGCGCGCTCGGCGGGGTCCTCCTCCTCGAGCTGTGGCGGCCCGGGCTCTGGAGCCGGCGGTTCCCGAGCCGGGAGTTCGCGTTCGTCGCGGCGTTCGTCACCACGACGTTCGTCTTCTGGTTCTACGGGACGACGGACTTCGTCGCGAAGGTGCTGCTCCCCGGGCTCGCGGAGAGCACCGCCGTCGGGTTCGCGTCGTTCGAGGCGCTCGGCCTGATCGTCGTCGCCGGTTCGGTCGCGGTCGTCCGGTGGCGCCGCGGCGTCGGCCGCTCCTCCCGCCCCTGGGTCCGGGTCCCGAGCGACCGGAGCCTCGTGCGCGACCTGATCGTGATCGGTGCGGTCGTCTTCGGGGCGGCCGCCGCGCTCCTGGTCGTCCCGATCCCGGGGACCTCGCAGTCGACCCGACCGCTCGCGATCCTCTGGTTCACGCCGGTGCTCGCGCTCGGCCTCCTCTGCACCGGCAGCCGGCGCTCCGTGACGTCGGCACGCCTCGCGCCGTTCGCGCTGACCTGGCTCGGCGCGCTCGGGGCCTCGGCGGCGGCGATGCTCGGGTTCGCCGTCCTCGGCGCGACGTCCCCGCGCCTCACGGTCCTCTCCGACCTCTCGGCGACGATCACGCCGGACCGTCACGTCGAGTACCTGTTCCTCCCGCTCGGCCTGTTGATCGCGCTCGGGGCGGCCCGACTCGTCCAGCGGGCCGGCGAGCGCGGGGGCCGGCGCGCGCTCGTCGCCGCGTCGCTCGCGATCGTGCTCGTCGTCGCGGCGAACGCGGCGATCGTCTATCCCCCGCAGGCGGACTTCGGCGGCTTCGAGGAGGGGCTCACGCGCGGCGACGCCGGCCTCTGGATGTGGGTCGGGATCGCCGTGCCGGCCGGCTCGACGGTCGCGAGCGACCATCGCCTGAGCTCGTTCCTGTTCGGCTTCGACGACCTGCGGGCGACGTGGGTGACGACCCCGGCGCTGTTCGTCGGCTCGTCCTGGAGCGCCGCCCGCGCGGAGCTGAACTCCTCCGGCGTGCCGAACCCGGCCCGCCCGGCGGTGATCGAGTACGTCGCGATCGACGCCGTGATGTACGGCGGCGTCGCGCTGAACCCGGCCGACCTTGCCCTGCCGCTGAGCGCCGCCGCGATCCAGTGGTTCTCGGACCGGGGGTTCGTGCCGGTCTACGAGAACGGAGCGCAGGTCCTCTACCTGGTCGACCTCGCGGAGCTTCCGAGCTGAGCGAACGAGCCGTCGCGTCGCCAGTACGCGAGCGGGCAGCTCGCGCTCCGGGCGAGCTCGTCGAGGAGGCGGGCGGCCCAGTCGAGCTTGCGGAGCTTGACCGCCCGGACGGCCGGCTCCGGGTCGTCGGCGGTCGCGAGGTCGAACCCCCACAGGAGGATCCGGGCCGCGCCGGTCTCCTCGGCTAGGTAGGCGGCCCGGTCGCCGTCGGTGAAGCCGCCGACGTCGATCAGCCCGTCCCGGGGGGCGCCGGCCCAGGAGCCGACCAGCTCGCCCGGGAACTCGGGGACCCACGCCTCCAGCGCGTCGAGGTTGTCGCCGTGGGCGTGGACGACGACGAGCGCGCCTCGGCCGTTCGCCTCGACCTCGGCGCTCACGGGGCCGTCCAGGTCGGTGACGACCGCCGTCGGCACGATCGCGGCGTCCAGGCAGGTCCGCGTCGCCCCGTCGGCGGCGACGACCGCCGGGGCCGGGGAGGCGGTCGGCAGGCGCCAGAGCGGCGGAGGCCCTGCGCCCGGAGCGAGCCCGACGACGACCACGGTTCGACCGCGGAGCCGCGCGGCGACCCGCTCGAGGGGGCGCGCACGGGCGCGCCCGGGCAGGAGCCGTTCGAGCGCCCGGGCCGCGAGCTCCTCGCGGGCGAACGGGTAGCCGAGGTCGGCCCGGATCGCCTCGTAGCGGGGGGCCCAGAGCGCGTACCGCACGACTCCTCCGTCGTGCCGGCGTGCGCGTTGCGCCAACCCTTTATAATACAGTCGGTCCTCGCCGCACCGAGGTTTCTCGGCGTGACGCGCCCGCTCGCCCAGGAGATCCTCTCGCACCTACCGGTCGAGGGGAGACGGCCGGCCGACCCCGCCCCCCCACCCCCGTCGAGCGACGACGCCGAGCTCGAGGCGCTGCTCGCCTCGCTGAAGACGGCGATCAAGGTCGTCGGCTGCGGCGGAGGGGGCTGCAACACGATCAACCGGCTCGCCGAGGAGGGGCTCTCGGGGGCGGAGATGGTCGCCTGCAACACCGACGCCCAGCACCTCCTCACGATCCACGCTCCGCGCAAGATCCTGCTCGGCCGTCGCCTGACCCGCGGGCTCGGCGCCGGCGCGCTCCCTCAGGTCGGCGAGCAGGCGGCGAAGGAGGCGGAGGACGAGCTGAAGAAGGCGCTCGGCAGCTCGGACATGGTCTTCATCACGCTCGGGCTCGGCGGCGGGACCGGCACCGGCTCGGCGCCGGTCGTCGCGCAGGTCGCCAAGGAGGCGAACGGCGGCAACCCGCTGACGATCGCCGTCTGCACCCTCCCGTTCGCCTCCGAGGGGCTCGTCCGCCAGGAGAACGCGATGCTCGGGCTCGAACGCCTCCGCCAGGTGATCGACACCGTGATCACGATCCCGAACGACCGGCTCCTCGAGCTCGTCCCGCGCCTGCCGATCCAGACGGCGTTCAAGGTCGCCGACTCGGTGCTCGCCCGCGCCATCCGCGGGATCACGGAGATCATCACCCGCCCGGGGCTCGTCAACCTGGACTTCAACGACCTCCGCACGATCATGAAGGGCGGCGGGGTCGCGCTGATCGGGATCGGCGAGTCCGAGAGCGAGAACCGCGCCGAGGACGCCGTCCTCGAGGCGATCAACTCGCCGCTGCTCCACGTCGACATCGCCGGCGCGACCGGGGCGCTGATCAACGTCACCGGGGGGCCGGACATGACCGTCAGCGAGGCGCAGAAGGCCGCCGAGGTCGTGCAGAAGACCGTCAGCCCGACGGCGCGGATCATCTGGGGCGCCGCCGTCGACCCGACGATGCAGAGCACGATCCGGGTGATGCTCGTGGTGACCGGGGTTAAATCCCCCCAGATTTTTGGGGGGACGCAGGGCTCCGGGCCGGCGCGCAAGCCGGCGCACGAGCTCGAGCTCGTGCAGTAGGCCGGAGGGGTCGGTGGCGTTCCTCGATCGCGCGCGCAAGCTGCAGGACCAGGTCGACGGCCGCCTCCACCACCTCGGCCACGGCAAGTACGGCCGGATCCTGCGGATGGCGCGGCGGCCGACCCCGGACGAGTACGTCAAGGTCCTCGAGGTGACGTGGCTGGGCGCCGTCCTCATCGGCCTCACCGGCTTCGGGTTCTACATCTTCTTCACCGAAGTCGGGCCGTGGCTCTGGGCGAACGTCCTCTCGACGCTGTAGGGAGCTCCGCGCGCAGCATGGACGGCGGCGGGAAGGACGAGGGGATCGGGCTGCTCTCCGGGGCCCCGCCCGCGCCCGAGAAGAAGTCGGCCGCCGCGCCGGCGGTGCCGGTGTCGCCGGCCGTCGCCGTGCCGGCGCCGACCCCGAAGCTCGAGGTCGCGAAGCTCCTCTCCCTCCGCGCGGCCGACGACACGAGCCGCAACGTCACCGCCGGCACCGTCACGACGCTGAGCGCGGTGCTGTCGAGCCGGGCTCCGGAGGCGGTCGAGGCGCGCCTGTCAATCGAGGTCGGCTACACGTCGACCTACCCGGGGGAGGGCGCCGAATGGCCGGTCCGCTGGACCCCGCCCGGTAAGCGCGCGAGCGCCGAGCTGTTCCCCCGCAAGGAGCACGCCGTCGTCCAGCTCCCGCCGAACGGCGGGGTCCCGCTCTCGTTCGAGGTCACCGCGCCGGTCGGCGTCCGCTACGGCGACCGCGTCGAGGTGCGGCTCGCCGTCGAGGGGGCCGACGGCGAGTCGCCGAGCAAGCTGACGCTCGCGTGCGTCGCGCGCCAGGCGGTCCTCGCGATCAAGACCTCCCGCGGCTACGAGCGCGAGGTCGCCGACACGCTCCTCGCCCGCGCCGAGGAGAAGCCGGACGTCGTCTTCGCGCTCCTCGTCCCGTCCTCGCTCCGCGGCTACGTCTTCGCGGAGGGGATGAGCTTCGAGGGGGTCCGCGAGATGCTCAAGGGGATCCGCAAGGCCCGCGGCCTGGTCGAGGGCGAGACGACCCTGAAGGAGGTCGAGCCGCTCCTCGTGCCGAAGATCACGGTCGAAGGGTTCGTCGAGGGCGCGATCGTCGAGCTGATCAGCGGACCGTTCAAGGGGGAGAAGGCGCGCGTGAAGAAGATCGACCAGACGAAGGAGGAGATCACGGTGGAGCTGATCGAGGCGGTCGTCCCGATCCCGGTCACGGTACGCGGCGACCACGTCCGGATGCTCGAGCGGGGAGGCGGGAAGAGTGGCGGATGAGGTGAGCGTCCTCGTCGAGGGCGGCAAGGCCTCCGCCGGCCCGCCGCTCGGTCCGGCGCTCGGGCCGCTCGGCGTCAACGTCGGTCAGGTCGTCGCGAAGATCAACGAGGAGACCCGCCAGTTCGCCGGCATGCGCGTGCCGGTCGTCGTCAAGGTCGACGCGGCGACGCGCGCGTTCACGCTCGTCGTGGGCCGGCCGCCGGTCGCCGCGCTCCTGCTCAAGGAGGCCGGCAAGGAGAAAGGCTCGGGGAAGCCGAAGTCCGAGACGATCGGCTCGGTGAGCCTGGAGGCGGTCCGCCGCATCGCCGAGGCGAAAGGGGAGGACCTCTTCGGGCGCTCGGTCGAGGAGCGGATGAACCAGGTGATCGGGACGTGCGTCTCGCTCGGCCTCAGCGTCGACGGCGAGGACCCGCGCGCCGTCCTGCGCCAGCGCAAGGGCGCGAAGGGGTCCGCATGATCGGCCCGGGCGGCGGCCCCGGACCGGCCGACCTCTCGAGCGCCGAGATCGTCGACTACCAGCCGCTCGAGGGGGACGGGAAGGTCCGCCTGAAGCTCAAGGACGGCTCGGTGATCGAGGTCCGCCTCGAGATCATGAACGTCCTGCGCGCCGGCCACGACCCGAACACGGGCCTGCCGATGTACGTCGTCCAGTCGGCGACGCTCATCCGCCTGGTCGAGTCGCCGAAGGAGATGCGGAAGGCCGCCCTGCGCCAGGGTGGCGGCCGGGACGCCAAATCGCTCCCGGGTTTCGGCTGACCGCGCCCGGGGGCCGAGGGCCCGCCGAGCGCGGGAGCCCCGCGTCTAAGGGACGCGGACCTTGACCTCGTCCGGCCCGGGGCTTGGGTGTTGCTTCGGCAGCTCGAGCTCGAGGAGGCCGTTCTCCACCTTCGCCTTCGCGTCGGAGGCAACGACCGGCTCCGGCAGCTCGAGGAGGCGGTAGTAGCC
>JASHSA010000097.1 GCA_030037035.1 Thermoplasmata archaeon | reverse complement strand
TGTATCTGATCGTGGAGGCGGGCAACGCCGACACGGTCCGGTCCTACCTTGCCCCGTTCGGTCAGTTCGGCTCCCTCACGGTCACGCCATCGTCGTCGTGCGAGGAGGTGGTGCACCGAGGAGCCTGCTGAACCGGCGGAGCGTACGAGTCTGGCCTCCGCAGGACGGTGCCCGAGGGGAGGGCCCACCTACCTCTCTCCCCCCTCGGGACACCGAACGGAGCGACATGCAGTACGGTCATGTCGCTCCCCGCCTGGAATGACCTCGACGACCTAACTCGCCGATCGTTGAACGACGGTACGGGGGGCGACCGGGACCGACCGCCCCACGGAGCTGCGACCCCGGGCTAAATACTGCACCCGCGTCGCCGGTCGCCATGACCTCGAACAAGTCCCTGGTCGAAGCGCACTCGAAGGCCCCACCGGCGAAGGCCGCCGAGTTCCTCGCGGACGACTTCGAGTGGATCGAGTGGGCGGACGGGGTCCCCCCCGGAGGGGCCCGGACGCGAGGGAAGGCCGCGTTCGTCCAGAACTACGGGGACGACGACCTTCACAACGAGATCACGCGGGTCATCGAAGAGGGGAACGTCGTGGTCGTCGAGGGGATCGCTCACGTCCGGAAGAAGGACGGGAAGAGGTTCGACGTGCAGTACTGCAACCTCTTCGACCTCGAGCACGGGAAGATCAAGCGAAAGTCGTCGTACGGGGCCCTGATCAAAGGACCCGAGTGAGGCGGGGTCCGACGGGGCCCGCGCCGGAGTCGGCGCCCGAAACGACGCGGGCATGGCCCGCCTATCTGGCCGCCGGAAGCCGCGGCTTCCTCGAAATCGGCGCGATGCTTCCGGCCGGGGAGTTCTCGGGCGACCGAGCTCCATGACACCCCACACGGCTCGACAGTAACGCACACTCTCCGGGAGCCCTGCACTTCGCGAGGAGAAGTAGCGCGAGGTTCGAGTTCCCACCCAGGCAGGCGACGCTGACGCGCCCCCGCGTCCTGCGGCCCTGAGAACGGACGAGACGCATCTCCGATCCAGAGGCGCTGGACAGAACCTACCGTCGTAGACCTCCATTGCGGGGTCTTCGGGGAAGAGGGCAGGGGGTCACCGCTCGACGGCGACACTCCGATACGTGAGGCACGCTGGCGCGTCTGGTCGCGCTCGCGAGGTCCTTCGGCATAAGAGGTTCCGCCGCAGAGGTGCGTCGAACGGCCCGAGCTACCGCACCGCGACGCGGCTCAGCACACCGAGGGCTTCGACCGTCGCCCACTGACTGGGAACCTGGAGGGGCTCGAACATCAACGGGAATACGGGCTGTCGGAACACGTACGCCCCGTCCTCGATGTCGCTCGCGGGATGAACGCCGTCCAGCGCCCAGGTGCCATCGCTTCTGCGCTTGGATCTCAGCCAGTCGAGCGCCGACCCGAGTCGCCGATCCCCGCCGTAGCCTAGGCGGGTCAAGATGCGCAGACCGACGAGCAGGTCGTAGTAGAAATGGTTCGGGTAGTGGATGCGGAACCACGGGGGGTAGGGACGGCCCGACGCCCTCAGGAGGCGGCGGTTCAGGTAGAACTCCGCCCCTCGCTGGATCGCCCGGCGGGTCGAGGCGTCACGAGCGTCCTCGGGGATCTCGGCCAGCGCGGCCAAGCCTTCCCAACCGTCGAGATTCCCCACCCGGGACCGGCGGTAGCATGTCCACCCGCCGTCGGACTTCTGGGCACTGATGAGCCACGCGACCGACGCCTGGACCACAGGATGATCCAGGTAGCCGAATCGGATCAGGGTCCGCGTCGCGTTCCCCGCGAAGCACAACTCCCCGTCCTTGTCGCGGAGCACCTTCTTTCGCCAGTCAAGAAGGAGCTCGGCGGCTTTGCGAATACGCGGGTCGGAGCGGGTCATGCCGAGGTCGGCAAGGACGATGGAGATCCAGTGGGTCGACACGAACCGCGGGCGCACGATCTGCACTGCGGAGGCGGCCGGAGCCCCCCAACCGCCGTCCGGTAGTTGACTCGCCAGCAGCGACGCCGCCCAGCCGGTTCGGCCGATAGCCCCCAGGGCCCTCCGTACCGCGGCGTCGTTCGGGCTCTTTCCTTCGACTTCTGTCCAGTAGCGTACGCGTACGCTGGGATCGGACCGTGGGCCCGTGAGCCAACGGCGGATTCGCGGAGCGACGCGCACGACTCGCGCCCATGCGGCCCGCCGTTAAGCCTCCTCTCGCTTCGGCGCGGGCGGGCCCTGTGGGGCCCCTACCGGTCGCGCTCGCGAGTGCCACGAGGGAGCACTCCGAACCGGCCCTGCGGCCCGGCTCGCCGTCAAGGCTCGGGGCCAGAGGTTTGCCGGAGTCGTCGTGTCCGCGCACCCTCGTAGGACGTCGGAGTCGGTAGTTGGACGATCTGCTCCCATTCAACCGAGGGTCATCCTCGGCCGATCGGACCGTCGAGGAGCTCGAAGCGACTGTCGATGCGCGGGATGTCCATCCCGGCTCCACGGGCGACGGCGGACCGGAGCCGGCAGGCACGACGACGGCTGGCAGCCCCAGCCCCGTCGACCTCGAGGATCAAGTCTGGGACGGGGGAACGAGGTCTGCGACCTTCACCAGCTGCTTTCCG
>JASHSA010000096.1 GCA_030037035.1 Thermoplasmata archaeon | reverse complement strand
GCGACGGAGAACCCGAAGAATCCGTCCGTCTCGGCGTTCGGGCTCGTCAGCTCGGTCACGAGTCCCGTCTTGGTGCTGATGGCGTAGGCGTGCCCCGCCTCCAACACGCCGGAACCGTTCTCCTCCGGTGCCCCGACCACGACCGTCGTGCCGCTGATCGCCACCGACGACCCGAATACCCCGCCGACCGCGGCGCTCGGACTCGCCAGGGTCGCCGGTACGCCGATCCGGTTCCCGACAAGGTGAACCGACCGTGCAAGGGGGCTGGACGTTGCGGAGGCGTACCCTGCCATCGTCAACGCCACGACCAAAACGGTCACGACGACTGCCGCGAAACTTCCGACAGATGCAGAAAACGGTCCCGAACGTCCCGCTAGGTTGGCGACTCCGTGCGGCCTCATAGAACGGGGTCTCGCAGAGCTTCGCGAGTCAAAAATCTTCGCTCGAGCCGACGACCGGTCGACCGACCTGGTCCGCTCGCCGCCCGTCGGGCCCGGGGGGACGAGCGAGCTCGCGACGCCGGTTCTCGGGTCGGCTCCGCCGCCGTCCTGGCGGAGGTGCGCCGAGCCTCCCTGACCGAGAGGCGAGGCGGTCCGCTGCGCGAGTCCTCGCCGCGCCCTTGGGCCGCCGATTTAGCGTCGAGCTTGGCGGCCGGTCCCCCGCGCCCCGCGAGGCGGGGAGCCGTCGTGGCCGAGGTCGCTCAGGCGGGGTACTCGTAGAAGCCGCGGCCCGTCTTCCGCCCCAGGTGCCCCGCGGCGACCATGCGCTTCAGGAGCGGCGCCGGCCGGTACTTCGGGTCGCCGAGGTCCCGCTGCAGGGTCGCGGCGACCTCGAGCGCCACGTCGAGGCCGATGAGGTCCGCGAGCTCGAACGGTCCCATCGGCATGCCCGCCCCGGCCTTCATCGCAAGGTCGATCTCCCGGGCGGTCGCGACGTGCTCGTCCAGCGCAAAGCACGCCTCGTTCAGCACGGGGATCAGGAGGCGGTTCACGACGAACGCCGGCGACTCCTTCGTGCGGACCGGCACGAGCGGCGAGCGATGGTTCCTTAGCCCCTGCAGGAAGTCGACCGTCTCTTGGACGACGTCGTCCGCGGTGTCGACCCCCCCGGCGACCTCGACGAGCGGCAGCGTGTACGGCGGGTTGAAGAAGTGCGTCGCGACGACGCGGCGGACGTGACGGAGCCCGCGCGCGAGGCTCGTCACGGAGAGCGACGACGTGTTCGTCCCGATCGTGGCATGCTCGGGGACGATAGCGTCCAGCGCGTCGAGGACCGGCCGCTTCACCTCTTCGCGCTCGAAGACCGCCTCGATCACGAGGTCGACGTCGCCGAACGCGTCGTACTCGGTCACGCCGTGGACGCGGGCGACGATCTCCGCCCCCCGTTCGCGGGAGACGCGCGGGGCGAGCGCCTTGCGGACGCTCGCGCTCTGCGCGTCGGTGAGCTCGCCGGTCTCCTCGCGGATCCGGGCGAGCTCCTTGTCGGCCCGCCCCGCGTGAAAGGCGACCAGCTCGTCGACGATCGACCGGACGCGGGTGAGGCCGCGGTCGACGGTCGGCCGGTCGACGTCCTTCAGGACGACGTCGATCCCGTTGAACGCAAGGACCTCGGCGATCGCGGCGCCCATCGTCCCAGCCCCGACCACTCCCGCATGGCGAACCTGCACGCCAAGACCCCCTCCGTCGGAGCGCGGGGAGGCTCTTAACCCGGGGCGGCGCGTCGAGGCGTTCCCGACCTGGCGGCGACTCCCCTCGAGAGCGTGCTGCGGCGATCGGGGAGGTCGCTCCGACCTCTAGGCCGAACGGGGGCTGCGCGCGTCCCCCGCCATCGGCAACCGTATCGCCTCGGAGGCCAGCGGCACCGTCCCGACGCGGCCGGCCGCCGACGCCCGGCCGAACGCCCGGGAACCCCCCGGCATCGGGGTGCCGGTGCGCCGCGCCCGGGTCTCGGGCAGGCCGAGACGGCGGCGGACCCAGTGGCGGACGTCCGAGACGTAGAGATTGTCGTACGGGCAGGCCTCGACGCAGTCGCCGACGCCGCAGCACTTCGTGCTCCGGAACTCGCCCTTCTGGCGGAAGTGGCCCGGCATGTCGGTGAGGCCGACCGGGCAGCCTTTCGCGCAGTCGAGCGTCGTGCAGTCCTTGCAGACCTGCCTGTCGCGGACCTTGAGCTTGAAGAAGCCGATCTTCTGGAACGCCTGGGCGATCGTGCCGGTGTAGCACCAGCCCATCGTGACGCAGTTGTAGTTGCCGACGTACGGGATGCCGACCAGGAGGGCGTACCAGAGGATCGAGAACGACGCGATGAACAGGAAGACCGACGGGTCGGTCCCCTGGATGTAGACGCTCGTGACGCCGACGGTGTCGAGATAGGAGAGGACCGACGTGCCGACCAGCGCGGTCATGACGACGCCGGTCGTCGCGAGGTAGACCCCCGACAGGCGGCTCGAGAGGTACTTGCGCCCGATCGGCTCGGAGCGGTTGAACGACTTCATCGCGTCGATCGTCGTCCCCTGGTACATCAGCGGCGCCGTGCAGAATACCGAACAGACGACCCGGCGTCCGAAGAGGACGACCAGCGCGCCGGTGATCACGTAGGTGAGCAGCAGCGTCCCGAAGACCCCGACGGCGAGCGGCGCCGAGCCGATCCCCATGCTCCAGCCGAGGACCGGCACGGAGGTGGGCGGAGGCTGGTTCGGCGCGAGCATCCCGAAGTAGATGCTCGGGTAGAACGTCGCGAAGGCGGCGTAGCATCCCATCATCAGCACGAGCCGGATCCGGTTCTCGAGGTCCCGCGTCTCCCGGAGCTTGAAGACGACCAGCGAGCCCATCTCCAGGCCCATCATGATGAGGAACCAGGTCGACGCAACGGCGGTCGCGACGAACCAGAACCCGTTCGACATCGTATTGAGGGCGATCGTCGCGGGGCTCCCGGCGAGCGCGAGGAACGGGAAGCCGCCGACGTAGTCGGAGGGGTCGAGCTGGACGCTGAGGACGGCGCCCATCGCGACCTCCGCGACGAAGACGAACGAGAGCAGGGCGAACGTCCAGTGCGGCCGGTCGAGCCAGCGCCGCTCCGCCGGCCCGGAGAACGCCCGGGGCCGCGCGAGGGCGAAGTAGACGACCGCCATCTCCGCGACGATCGAGAGCGCGAACAGCCCTCCGCTGGCGAAGTAGATCCAGACGAACAGCCCGAGCATCATCAGCGCGTAGACGCCGAGCAGCTCGAGGAGGTACGTCGCGAACGCCGCCGTGGTGACGCGATGGCGGTAGAGGTCCTCGAAGACGAAGACGAACAGCCCGATCATCACCGCGCTCGAGACGTAGATCGCGAGGCCCGGCCAGACGGCCCCGCCGAGCGCCGGGGGCGAGAACGCCATGATCGCCGCCTGCGCCAGCAGGATCGCGCTCACCGAGCGGGGGAGGCGGTCGTACAGCAGGAGCGCGGTCAGCAGCATCTCTGCCGCCATCGTGAACAGGAACCACGGGGAGTTGACGACCGCGACGGCGAGCGACGCCGCCGTCCCGGAGGAGACCGCGGCGAGCGCGGTCCCCGAGGCGAGGCAGAGCCCCCAGCCCATCAGGAACTCGTTGGCGAGCACGACCGCGGCCAGGACGCCTGCGTGCCCCGACCGGAGCGGGGTGGCAAGGTCGGAAGAGGCGGCCCCAGGGCGCTCCGCGGGGGCCGGGCGCAGGAGGGCGAACAACAGCGGCACGGCCGTCACCACCATGAGCGAGCCGCTGACGGCGAGCCCGGCGACGAGCCCGTGGACCGTCGGGGTGAGCAGGTAGACGATCGCCGCCACCCACATCTCGCCCATCATGGCGAGCAGGAAGACTGCGACCCAGAATCGCAGGCGGCGCGCCGCGTCGACGGCGTAACGAACGAGGTAGGCGGTCGCGGCCGCCATCGCGAGGGCCGCGAACGCCAGCCCGTCGGTCCCGACGGCGGACGTCACGTGGCGACGGACCTCCTCACGGTCCGCGAGCGGACGAGCGCTATGTCCCCAGCGTACTTACTACGGCTCCCGTAGGCGTCGTACGTTCCGCCCCGGGCGGCGACCCATCGCCGCGCTCACGAAGCTCGTTGGGAGGAGTTTCCCAGACGTTCTCGGTCGGCCGGCGGCCCCCTCCGTCCGGCGGGGCTGGGGGCGCGATCACCGCGTCCAGGAACACCACCATCTGCACGGCGATGGCGATGGCGAAGATCGCGAGCGGTCCGCCGAGGGCCCAGGTCGCGAGGCCGCCCCCCATCAACCCGAACGCAAGGAGCAGACGGGCCGAGTAGAGGGCGACGCCGCGAGGCACCCGCTCGCCGCGGTGGATGAGCAGGACGAGGTAGGCGACCGCCGCCGACATCGCGGCGCTGGCCCCGAGCGTGCTCCCCAGGAGCCAGGCGAGGCCGTGGAGCGTCGGGGGAGAGCACAGCATGACCGCCGGCTGCGCGAGCAGGAGACGGCGCATCGTCGACGGGAGCGTCGACCGGAGCCAGGTGATCGTCAGGAGCATCTCGACGACCATCGGGAACGTGAACCACGGGGTCACGACGACGGCGGAGAACATCCCCACCCCTCCCCCGAGGCCCCCCGCCGGATGCCTCGAGAGCGCCCCGGCGGCGAGCCCGAACGTCCAGCCCATCAGCCCCTCGTTCAGCAGGACCACGCCGACGACGACCCCGACGAACCCCGCGGTCGGCGCGAACGGCTTCGGCGCCGTGGCTCCTCCCGCGAACCGCACCGCCTCGCGGGCGAACGCGACGAAGACGACCCCGGCGCTCGCCGACATCACGACACTCGCGATCCAGAGGCCGGCGACCGCGCTCCGCGCGGCCGGCGCGAGCTCGTAAACGAGGGCGCCGCAGAGCATGCCGGTCATCATCAGCAATAGGAACACGACGATCGCCGCTCGGATCGACGACGTGCAGTTCGCCGCCCACCGGACGAACACCGCGGTCGACGTCGCCATCGCCGCCGCGAGCGTGGCGAGGAGCGCGAGCAGAACCGGCGTCACGGAAACCCTCGGTCGGTCGCCGGCCTAGCGTGCGTCGGGCGAACCGGCGCCCGCTCCCGGCGCGCCGAGCGCGGACGCCGGCGTCGCCGTCGAGCCGGGGAGTCGTCGTGGCTCAAAGAGCGGGCGGGCCGTCTGGAGGTCGGGCGCCGGTTCGACGCGGGCGACGGTCGCAAGGAGCGGGCCGAACGCCCGTTCGGGCGCGATCGCGGCCACCAGGACGAACCCGGAGGGGAGCACGTACTCGAGCGCCCAGCGCACGTAGAGGGGGATCCCCGAGACCGCACCGACCGGCACCGCTCCCCAGACGCCTGTGAGGCCCACGACCCCGAGCAGCTGCCCGGAGAGGTTGTCGAGACCGGAGCCGGCGATCGGGGCCGGGATCCAGACGAGCAC
>JASHSA010000095.1 GCA_030037035.1 Thermoplasmata archaeon | reverse complement strand
CGCGTCCTCGAGGAGGCGCCGTCGTGGGGGCTCCGGCGGGGGGTCGAGATCCCGGTGCTCCCCGAGAAGGAGGCCGAGCTGCGGCGCCTCCTGCACGCGCTCGAGGGGATCGGGGTCGACTTCGTCAACCTCAACGAGCTCGAGTTCTCCGAGACGAACGAGGCGCATCTCGTCGAGCGCGGCTATCGCTCCGACGGGAGGAACGGCTGGGGGGTCGACGGGAGCCGGGCGCTCGCGGAACGCCTCGTCCGGGACCGCCGCGTCGGGGTGCCGCTCCACTACTGCTCCTCCCGGTTCAAGGACGGGGTCCAGCTGCGTCAGCGTCTGCTGCGCCGCGCCGAGCGGACCGCGCCGCCGTTCGCCGAGCGGACCGGGGACGGGACGATCGTCCTCGGCGTCGTCGAGGCGGACCGGCAGGCCGACCTCGTGCGATGGGCGGCGCGGGTCGCCGGCCGCGTCGGGGTGGGGAGGCGCGGCTACCGCCTCGACCCGCTTCGGCGCTCGGTCGAGCTCTCGCCGGGCCGGCTGCGCCGCTTCGCCGGGCGTTTGCGGGCCCCGGCGTTCGAGGTCGAGCGGTACCCTACCGCCGATGCCCTGGAGGTCGAGCGGGCCCCCCTCAACGCCGCGGCGAGGTCGAGGCTCGGGGTCGGTGGCGGCGGGACGTAGTCCTCGTCGCAGGCGTGACCCCCCCACGTCAGGTAGCGCTCGTCCCCGCGCCGGTTCTTGATGGAGCAGGGGCCCCAGCCGTTGTCCTCCGCGCCGTACCACATCGGGCAGTCCCGGCAGTGGAGCCCCCCCGGGGAGGGCTTCTCCTCCGGAGCCTCCGGGGCCGGTGGCGACTCGGAGCTCACGCGACCCCCTCCCCCCGGACGAGGCTCCTCCAGGCGCGCACCGTCGACGCCATCAGTTCGGCGACCGTCACGGGTCCGACGCCCCCCGGAACCGGGGAGAGCGAGCCGGCCCAGCCGTCCAGCGCCCGCGGGTCGGCGTCCCCGACCGCGAGCTGGCTCCCGGGGCGATCCGGATCCGGGACGCTCGAGAGACCGACGTCGACGACGTGCGCGCCTTCGGGCACGTTCGTCCGGTCGAGGAGCCCCGGCCGACCGACGCACGAGAAGATCGTCCGCGCCCCGGCGAGGCGGCGCGCGAGCTCTCCGCTCCGGGAGTGGAGCACGGTGACGGCCGCGTTTCCGCCAGGCGGCGGCGACGCGAGCAGCAGCGCGAGGGGAAGCCCGACGGTCGTCGAGCGGCCGACGACCGCCGTCGTCTCTCCGTCCAGGGGAAGGTGGTAGTGCCGGGCGATCGCGAGGGCGGCCCGGGCGACGGCGGGAACGTGGACCGGCCGCTGGCCGACGAGGCGTCCTAGGTTCCTCGCCCCGACCCCGTCGACGTCCTTCTCGGGACGCAGCTCGTCGACGGCGCGGAAGAAGTCGAACGGTGCCGGCAGGGGGTGCTCGACGAGCACCGCGTGGACGGCCGGGTCGCGGTCGAGGGAGCGGAGCGTCGCGACGAGCTCCTCCGGCCCGTCCCCCGGCTCGAGCGCCACGTCCCGAAAGCCGATCCCGAGGGCGCCGGCCGCCTTCGCCTGGCGTCGCAGGTAGAAGCGGAACGGGCTGTCGAGCCCCCGATGGACGCTGACGAGCGTCGGGGGTGGGGTCCCCGTGCCGACGGCCGCCAGACTCGCCCGGCTCGACTTGTCGATGGCCTCCGCGACCGGCCGGCCCTCCAGACGACTCGTCAGGGCGATCCCCGCGCGCGTGCAGGGGGGCGGTGTAGATAATGGGTCACGGCTGGCGGCGCCGGTCCGGCCCGAACGCCTCGGCTCGGGGCTACCGGCTTGTCCTCTCTTCCGCTAGCATTTATACCGACCGCCGCCTTGATTGGCCGGCGGAACGAGCCGTGGGACGGCTCGGGACGCTGGCATGGACGAAGGCGAGGCACCCCCATCGCGTCCTGAGGGGGAGCCCCCGGCCCCGAGTCCGTCTTCCCCGCTCCCGTCCGGCTCCGCTCCGGCGTCGTCCGCCCCGCTGTCGAACGAGCTCGACACCTGGGCGGCGGGGCTTCCGTACCAGTCCAGCGCCGACGTCGAGGTCCCGGCGCGACTGCTCGACCAGGTGATCGGGCAGGACGACGCCGTCGAGGTCGCCCGCAAGGCGGCGACGCAGAAGCGGCACATGATCCTGATCGGCGAGCCGGGCACGGGCAAGAGCATGCTCGCCCGCGCGATGGTCGATTTCCTCCCCCGGGAGCCGCTCCAGGACATCCTCGCCTACCCGAACGCGGAGGACCCGAACGAGCCGAAGATCCGGGTCGTGCCGGCCGGCAAGGGCAAGGAGATCGTCGCCGCCCAGAAGCTCGAGGCGGCGCAGAAGAAGGAGACGCGGACGCTGGTCTTCGTCGCGATCTCGGTGGCGATCATGGCGATCGTCCTCTACATCGTGATCGCCTCGAAGGGCCAGGACCTGACGCCGCTGCTGCTCGGGGTCCTGATCATCGTGATCATCTACGCGCTCGTCCGCCTCTCCGGGGGCCGTTCGGACGCCTCGAACGGCGTCGCGAAGCTGCTCGTCGGACACGCCCCGGACGAGCGGCCGCCGTTCCTCGACGCCACGGGCGCGCACGCCGGCGCGCTCCTCGGGGACGTGAAGCACGACCCGTTCCAGTCGGGAGGCCTCGAGACCCCGCCCCACGAGCGGGTCGAGGTCGGCGCGATCCACAAGGCGAACGGCGGCGTGCTGTTCATCGACGAGATCAACCTGCTGAAGATCGAGAGCCAGCACTCGCTCCTGACCGCGTTGCAGGAGCGCAAGTTCCCGATCGTCGGCCAGTCGGAGCGCTCGGCCGGGGCGATGGTGAAGACCGAGCCGGTCCCCTCCGACTTCGTCCTGGTCGCCGCCGGCAACGTCGACAGCGTCCAGTCGATGCACCCGGCGCTGCGCTCGCGGATCCGGGGCTACGGCTACGAGCTGTACGTCAAGTCGACGATGCCGGACGTTCCGGAGAACCGGCTCAAGCTCGTGCGGTTCATCGCCCAGGAGGTCGCGAAGGACAAGAAGATCCCGCAGTTCGACAAGGCGGCGATCGTCGAGGTCGTCCGCGAGGCCCAGCGGCGCTCCGGCCGCTCCGGCCAGCTGACGCTCCGGCTCCGTGAGCTCGGGGGGCTCGTCCGCGTCGCCGGCGACATCGCGCTGTCGGAGGGGGCGACGACCGTCCATGCGGAGCACGTCGTGCGGGCGAAGCGCGCGAGCCGCTCGCTCGAGCAGCAGATCGCCGACCGCTACATCGAGCGCCGGAAGGAGTACCGGATGTTCTCCACCGAGGGCGCGGCGATCGGGGTCGTCAACGGCCTCGCCGCGATCAACGCCCAGACCGGGATGAGCGAGTTCTCGGGGATCGTCCTGCCGATCGTCGCCGAGGTGACCCCGGCCCAGACGCGCGACGGCGGCGTCGTGGTCGCGACGGGGAAGCTCGGGGAGATCGCGAAAGAGGCGGTCCAGAACGTCAGCGCCCTGATCAAGAAGTACACGGGCGAGGACATCTCGCGCTACGACATCCACATCCAGTTCGTCGGGACCTCCGACGGGGTCGAGGGCGACAGCGCCTCGGTCTCGATCGCGACCGCCGTGATCAGCGCGCTCGAGGGGATGGCGGTCGACCAGGGGGTCGCGATGACCGGCTCGCTGAGCGTCCGGGGCCAGGTGCTGCCGGTCGGCGGCGTCACCGCGAAGGTCGAGGCGGCCTCCGACTCCGGGATCGCGCGGGTCCTCATCCCGGCCGAGAACGTCGACGACCTCGTGCTCGAATCGCGCTACCGCGGGATCGTCGAGGTGATCCCGGTGCGGACGCTCCGGGACGTCCTCAAGTACGCCCTGGTCGGCCAGGGGACCCAGAAGGAGACGCTCCTCGGACGCCTCGCCGCGATGGTCCACGCGACCAGCCGCACCGGGGAGGAGGCCCCGACGACCGGGACGCCGGGGCCGGCGCCCGGCCTGCCGGCCGGTTCGTGAAGGGCCCGTTCCGCCCTCCCGCGCACCCGGCGTTGGCCCCCCGACCGGGCTCCCATGCCACGGAGGAGTCCGACGACACGAAGTTCTTCGACCGCGAGTGCTACGAGTTCAACCGGCAGCTCGAGCCGGCCCGCAACGACCGCTACTGCGCGCACTGCCGGCACTACCTGACCGCGCACTGCCCGCACATCGACGAGTTCATGGACGACGTGGAGGATCTGAGCCCGGAATGACGTCCTCGGCGTCGTGAGCGGGCTCTTCGTCGGCCGGTTCCAGCCGTTCCATCGCGGCCATCTCGAGCTCGTCCGCACCGTCACCGCCCGCGCGCCCGGCGAGCGACTCGTCCTCGCGGTCGGGAGCGCCGAACAGTCGTACACGTGGGAGAACCCGTTCACGGCGGGCGAGAGGATCGAGATGATCGGGCGGGCCCTCGAGGAGGCGCGCGTCGAGGGGACGACGATCGTCCCGGTGCCGGACCTCCGGCGCCACGCCCTGTGGGTCCGCTACGTCGAGGGGATGGTCCCGAAGTTCGAGCACGTCTACTCGCACAACCCGCTCACGCTGCTGCTCTTCCGCCAGGCCGGCTACGCGACCGAGAGCCCGCCGCTCTACCGGCGCGCGACGTACGAGGGGGCGAAGGTCCGGGAGGCGCTGGCGCGGGGCCGGGACGTCGGGCCGCTCGTGCCGCCCGCGGTCGCCGGGTTCCTCAAGGAGATCGGGGCCCGCGACCGGCTGAAGGTCCTGAGGCCGCGCCCCGCGCGCGGCGAGGCACCGGCAGAGCGCTGAGGCTGGAGGAGGCGGCGCCGTCGGGCGCTTCCTCTCGGCGCTGAGGATCGTGGAGGTCGCCGCGGGACTCGGGGGCGTGGAGAGCCTCGCCGGCATCCCCGGGGAGACCTCGCAGCGCAGGCTCTCGGGGCGCGCGCTCGCGGCGCGAGGGATCGCCGAGGGCTTCGTCCGCCTCTCGCTCGGCATCGAGGGCGAAGCGGATCTCGTTCGGGGCGTTCGTGAGGCGGTAGCGCTCGCGCGCGCCCGCTCGTCGCCAGCATTATAGGCCCCCCTCCGTCGTAGCCGCCCGACGCCACTGTAGCTCAGTCGGCAGAGCGGCTGATTCGTAATCAGCAGGTCGGGGGTTCAAGTCCCTCCAGTGGCTGGCCTCTCGAGCGCTCGGCGACAATCGCTTAGCGTCGCGGGCGCTTCTTCTGCCCCCCAAGAGGTGTTGAGACCGTGGTCCCCGCTCGGCCGCCCCCTTGGGCACGAAATCCCAATGCCTTCCACCGACTACCGGCCTCTCGGCCAGAAGAGCCAGCCATCGACCTCACGTGGGAAGTTCAACGCTCCGTACCGGGCCGACCGCGATCCTTCTGCAGGCTCCCAGTCCCTTCCTGCGGCAACAAGCTGGTGGGCCTGATGCCAGCAGTCAACGTTCTCGACCGCGAACGGAGGATTCGAGCTGCGTCGCAGGATCGACGCAACTAGAACCCGGCGTCGATCGTCGGGCCCGTAGTTGCGGAGCGTCCCCGCCGTCCGAGGAAGTCGCACCTCTGGCGTCTGGCAGACGACCCAGCTGTTCGCCGGCGCACCTCTCCCTCGGTCGGACGCTGAGAGGTCGACGCTCACGCGGAAGGCGTTCGACTCGGTCCTCGTGCCTCTTCCGACCCGGTCCGGTTCTGGTATCTCAATCTGCAGCCTGCCGCCGATCGTTGCGTTAGCGTGCAACAGGGAGGCTCCTCGCTGGAGACGGATCCTCGAGGCAGGATGACCCGAGGCCGCAGCGTCCCCATCCTCCTCGAACGCACGCCCCACTGAAGGAGAGATATACCTCGGCGAGGTCGTATGCATCGGCTGTGGGGTCAGCCTTCGGCGTGCCCTCCGGGAACGCCGAAAATCGCAGCCCGGCTGCCAATGACCCCTGGGAGGGAACGATGCCCAGGGAGTCCGAACCAACGAACCGAAGCGCACTCTCGCCGACGCCGAGCCGACTTGACCCGTCCCCGTCGCGCGCCCCGCAGGCTCTGGAACTGACCGCGGAGTTACGTCAGGAGCTTCTGCCGTGGGTCGACCTCGCGGAGGTCGGGGCGGTCGGACTGAGGACGTGGATCGCCACGATCCTCCCCCTGGTACCGCGACCGACCCCTGGAGGCGACCCGCTCGACCGCGACGTCTCCCGAGGAACGCCCTCGGAGCGGCTCACGGTCCTGGCGAAGGCGCTCGCGGAGTGCGCGAGCGATCGCGCGAGAGCGCATTTCCAGGCCTCGGAGTACTTCCGCGAGAATCGGGTGCTCGCCCGTCGCGTGAAGGCCCTCGAAGCGATCCTTCGCACGAGGGTCTCGGCCGGCAAGATGGGCCCGGTCGACGTCGCGGACCCCGAAGCGGACGCGGCGGTCCGTCGATACATCCCCCCGGAGCGGGGCTCCTCGCGATGAAGGCGTCCGGAACTCCCGCCGGCGCCCCGGGGCCGCGGGCCGACGGGGCGGGCGGTCCCCCGCTCTCCCGCCTCGTCGTAGGCTTCGACGCCTCGCCTCCGTCGGTCAGGGCCGTCCGCCTCGCGACCGAGCTGGCGCGCGGCGGGCGCGCCCACCTCTGGCTGGTGTTCGCGCAACAGCCCGACCCGAGGACGGCCGAGCCGCGGACCGAGGAGGAGGCCAGGGTCCCGGTGCGTGCCACGCAGAAGGCCATGGAGACGTTGATCCGGGAGGCGCTGGCCGCGGGCGTCGGCGCGGAGGCGCTCGTCCGGGAGGGGGAGCCCGCCACGGTGATCTTGAGGGCCGCCCGGGAACTGAACGCCGGGATGGTCCTGGTCGGCACGCGGGGCCTTGGCGGTGCGGCCCGGGTGCTGCTCGGTTCGGTCTCCTCGCGGGTCGTCTCCGAAGGTTCGACACCGGTGGTCATCGTCCCGTAGGGGGCCGGGGTGGCCACCGCGCGGACTCGACCGAGCCCCGCACCGGCTCGGTCCCCTCTCCCCCGGCTCCGGTGACCGGCCCCACGGACGCGTCGGTCCTTGGATCCTATGTCGCCGCCGCCACGTAGATCACGACCGCGAGCACGACGATCAGGATGTAGGCGAGGTAACGGCCTAGGTGGCCCGTCATCACCCAGCCTTTCAGCGCCGCCGCCACGGCCTCGCCGCCGCGGACGAGGTCGTCATAGAACAGCTTGAACACGTCGAGCACCTCGAGGTCGACACTGTACGGGACCGGGGTCGCGAGCCCGGCCTCGCTGACGGCGCCGGCGCTGGAACGGATCTCCCGCGTCCCCAGGATCGTCGCCATCATCAGTCGCAGGCCGGTGCCGTAACCGAACGACGTGTAGACCTCCCCGGGGCGCCCCGGCGGGCTCCCGGCCATCCACACCGGGCTGCGACGTACACTGGGGCCGGGGCGGCGGCCGAGCAGGTAGTAGCCGGCCGCGACGCACGCGCCGATCCCTATCGTGATCGGGACCATGGGCGGCGAGAGGATCCCGAACGGTGACCCCGAGAGGATCGACCAGCCGTTCGGGACGCTCAGCAGGCTCCCGACGGGAGCGATGGCGGGGACTCCGGCGAAGCTCGACACGGCCGGAGCGAGGAACCGCAGGACCCAGGGGGCACCGACCCCGAGGCCGAGAACGACCGCCCCGACCGCGGCGATGGGGACGGAGAGGCCTCGCGAACGGCGGGCGGGCCGGGCCGCCGACGGATTCCACAGGAGCCCGAAGCCGAGGAACTTGACCATCGCGATCACGATCAGCCCCGCCCCCAGCGCGACCGCGGCCCCCGCCACGAGCCCGAGGAACTGGACCCACGCCGGAACGAACTGGTAGGACTGGAACAGCGACTCCAAGACCATCCACTCGGCGACGAACCCGGCGAGCGGCGGTGCGGCGGAGAGGCTGAGCGTCGCGGAGAGCGTTCCGAGGAGCGCGCCCCGGTCGCCGTCCTTGACGCCCCCGGCGATGGACGTGAGGTCGAACGTCCCGGTGGCGTGCTCCGCCCACCCCGCGGCGAGGAACAGGGCCGTCTTCGCGACCGCGTGGGCGAGCGCCTGGAAGAACGCCGCGAACAGCGCGAAGACGTAGAGGGTCTCGAGCCCTTCCGCCCGGGCGAGCAGCGCGATCCCGAGCGCGACGAGGATCAGGCCGTTGTTCTCGATGGTGCTGTACGCAGGCAGTCCCTTCGTGTGCTCGCTGACCGCCGCGAACAGCGCCCCCAGGAGCACCGAGACCGCCCCGATCCCTAGCGTCACCGCCCCCCACCAGAGCGGCGGAGCGCCGAGGAGGCTCAGCACCCGGAACAGTCCGTACGCGCCGGCCAGGGTGAGCGTGGAGCTGAGCACCGCCGAGGCGTTCGAGGGCGCCGACGAGTGGGCGATCGGGAGCCACTCGCTCATGTGGAACGGGGCGACGCCCATCTTCAGCGCGAAACCGAGGAGCGCGGCCACGAAGACGAGGGTCGACAACCCTCCGGCGGCGACGTACGGGACCTCGGCAAATGTGCCCGTGCCCACGCGCAGACCGGCGACCGCAAGGATGACGAACAGCGTGCTCGCCTCGCCGAAGACGAGGAACACGAACGCGGCCGAGAAGACCCGACCACGGCGCCCGGTCGCCTGCAGGATCATCCCGTACGAGGCGATCGTCATCGTCTCCCAGCCGATGAGGAACAGCAGCAGGCTCGACGAGGCGACCAGCAGGGCGATCGCTCCGAGGGTGAGGGAGAAGCAGACGGCGAGCCAGGGGGACCGGCGCTCGTCGTAGGTCACGGAGTAGACGGCGGTCGCGACCCAGACGAGCGAGGCCGCGAGCGCGAAGAACGCCGAGAGCCCGTTCAGGGCGAGCGACTCAGGGTCCCCGAGAGGGCCGGACCATGCGGCCCCCTGGATCGGACCGCCGACGAGCGCCTCGACGCTCGCCGCCAGGAGGAGCGCGGAGGCGACCGCGGAGGTCGCGTAGCCGAGCTTCGGTCGAGCCGCCGCGACGACCGCGCTGCCGAAGAACAGCGCCACGGACAGTGTGAGCAGCACGCCCCAGCCGTCCATGCCGTCCTAGCCCTCCCTCCGGCCAGCGCCACGGAGCCTCAGGATCGCGTCGAGAATCTGGATCGGCGTCGGGGGACATCCCGGAACGTAGACGTCGACGGGCAGCAGCTCGTCGATCGATCCTCGGAGCCCGGGGTTGCCACGGAACGCTCCGCCGCTGATCGGGCAGGCGCCGATCGCCACCACGGCCTTCGGGCCGGGCATCGCTTCGTAGGCGCGACGGAGCGGCTCGACCATCGGCTCGGTCGGCACGCCCACGACCAGCAGCACGTCGGCGTGTCGAGGCGAGTTCGTGAAGAAGAGGCCGAGCCGCTGCGAGTCGTAGAAGGGGTTGGCGAGCGCGACGACCTCGAGGTTGCAGGCGTTGCAGCTCCCGACGTCGACTAGGAACAGATGCAGTGACCGGCCCAACGAGGCGAGCGGCGCCGTGGGCCGCGTCGTGCCGCCGCCGGCGGGGAGCAGGAGCTCGGAGCGAGCGGAGACCGCCGACTCCGCCGCGCCGTCCAAGCGGAGTCCCTGGGTCAGACAACGTGCGCACCGGATGCACCGGCCCTGGTCCACGCCTCGTGGCGAGATCGCCTCGACCGGGCAGGAGGCGACGGCGCTCGGGGGGATCGGCGCCCCCTGGGGAGGGACGGGGGCTCGTGCCGTGGCGGGGGTCTCCGCCTCGGACGCCGGGGTGCGAGGATAGCGCGTGGTGAGGATCCCGCGAGTCCACGACCGCTCGATCCAGCTCGGCATCGTCTCACCGGTCCGTTTCGGCGAAGAGGAGGCCGAAGCTCTCCAGCGCGAAGTGGAAGTCCGTGAACACGGCGTTCCGCATCCCCAAGGCGAACAGCGGCCAGTTCGCCTGGCTCGGAGTTCGGGCGGAGACCGAGGCGAGCTTGCCGTTCGCGACCGAGACGTCGTAGACGAGGTCGCCGCTCGGGGCCTCGACCCGCCCGAGGCCCCGACCGGGGAGCACCGGGGAGGAGGCAGGCTCCGGCGAGCCCGGTCCGGGGGGCCAGCGGTCGAGCATCTGCTCGATCAGGAGGAAGCTCGCCCGGACCTCCTGGACGCGGACGAGGAGTCGGGCCAGCGCATCCCCGTCCCGTTCTTCGGGGAGCGCGAGGAAGAGGTCGTTGTAGGGGGGGCCCGGCACCCGCAGGCGGTCGTCCCAGCGGACCCCGCACGCCCGCAACGTCGGCCCGACCCCACCCCAGTGGACCGCCGAGGCCCGGTCCACCGGGCAGGTCGACTGAATCCGGTCGATGAACGTCCGGCTGTCCAGGAACAGCTCCCAGAGGGCGTCGAACTCCCTCGCACACCGTTGCAGTTCCCGGTCGAGCGCCTTGCGGTCGGGGGGATCGAGGTGCCGGGCCGGCCCGCCGGGAAGGAGGGCTCCGAAGAGCCAGCGATGCCCGAACGCTCGCCCCTGAAGGCGCAGGATCTCCTCCGCGAGCGCGTGGCTCTGCGCCGAGCCCACGTTCTGCGAGGCGGCCTCGGCGATCCTTGCGAGGACGTGGACGTGGTTGTAGACGCGCTGCAGTTCCTGGGCGAGCGCCCGAACCCAGAGCTCCGAGCGCGGGACGGACTCCCCGCGCGCGCTCTCCGCCGCCGCGAGGAAGGCGGCGACGTGCGACGCGGAGACGTTGCCGGCAAGCCGCTCGATGCGCAGCGCGGCGTCCTCGATCGTCGCGCCGGCCAGGGCGTTCAGCACGTGTCGTGACTTGTATCCGCCCAGGGGGCCAAGCTCGAGGATCCGCTCGCCGTAGGTGATCACGTCGAAGCGTCCGGATTCGGGCACGCCCATCGAGACGGGTCCGTAGGGGAAGGTGAAGGTCCCGTACCCCTCGACCGTTTCCTGGGGTGCGAGTCGGCGGGGAGGCGGTCCCACGAGCTGGTCGCGCCAGGTCGCCACGACGTCCTCCGGCCGCACCGGGGAAGGCGTGGGAACCAGCACCGAGCGGCGCTGGGCGTAGTCGTTGTACAGGGCGAACGCGCCGTCCGGGGGGACGTAGGCGAGCGCATGCTCCGCCGAGAGCTCGTACCGCTCGGCCGGCGTCACCGTCCAGGCTGGGCCGCTCATGGCGCGCCCCCCCCGAACAGGGCGGCCGCGGCCCGGAGCGCCGGAGAGAGGTACGGCAGGCTCGCGACCCCTAGCGCAAGGGCGAACGCGATGTTGACGTAGATGACCCCCGTTCCCCGGTCCGCGGCGTTGGCCGGGGGCGACGGCCCGTCGGCCGTCTCGCCGAAGACCATCCGGCCGACCTGGCCGTTGACCCCGAGGAACGCGACCAGGATCGCGAGCACGAACAGCGCCGCGACCCAGACCGCGCCGACCGCGAGGGCGCCGACGACGATCAGCAGTTCGCCGACGAACGTGCCGAACGGCGGCGCTCCGGTCACGGCGAGGGAGCTCAGGACCCAGGCGGTACCGGTCCGGGGCATCCGGTCCCGGAGGTCGCGGACCGCGTCGATCCGCGTCGTGCCGGTCTCACGTAGGACGTTGCCGGCGCAGTAGAAGGCGGCGGACTTCGCGAACGCGTGCGCCACCAGGAGAATGAGGGCGCCGTACAGCGCGATACCGCCGATCGCGATCCCCGTGACCGCGAGCCCCATCACCTCCATGCTCGAGTATGCGAGCATCCGCTTGTACGAGCGCTGGCGCTGCAACAGGAACGCGCCGACGAGCGCCGTCAGGAGGCCGAACGTCAGCAGCAGGTCGCGGACGGCAGCGGGCGCGGGCGAGCCGAGGACCCGGTAGACGCGAAGGAACGCGTAGAGGGCGGTCGGCAGCAGCACCCCCGAGAACATGGCGGAGATCGGCGAGGGGGCCTCCGAGTGCGCGTCGGGCAGCCAGGTATGCATCGGGAACAGCCCGACCTTGGTCCCGTAGCCGACGAGGGCCAGCGCGACGGCCATCTCGACCGGGAGCGTGAGCGCCGGCGGCGTGGACGCCAGTCGATACGCGTCCAGCGTACCCGTGTCGGTGTAGAGGAGGAGGAGGGCGAACAGGGCGATCGTGAGGCCGGCCGACGCGATCAGGGTGTAGCGCCAGGCCGCCTCCACGCTGGACGGCCGCCGCTCCAGCACGATCAGGAGCGCGCTCGCGACCGTCGTCGCTTCGATGCCGATCCACATCAACCCAAGATCCGTGACGAGGAGCGCGGCGATCATCGTGAACGCGAACGCGCTGAGCAGCGCGTAGTAGACCTGCGGCGTCAGGAACGGACGGTGGATCGCGCGGAGGTAGAGGTCCGAGTACCACGCAGAGGTCGCGTAGATGCTCGTGACCGTGAAGAGCAGGACGTCGCTCAACGCGTCGACGCCGAGGAACGCCCCCCACCGGCCCGACGCTCGGCTCACCAGCAGGCCTACCGCGGTGGCGACGGAGAGGATCGATCCGCCTCGAGCGGCAAGTCGGCTGACGTCCCCCACCGGCACCAGCGCGAGGACCGCCGCCGCCGACGGACCGGCGAGCAGGAGGAGCAGCGCGAGCTGCGGGAACGAGGTGATCATCCGGACAGCTCCTCGAGCGACCCCTGCTCCGGGGTGCCGGTCACGTCACGCTGGATCGACAGGATGACCCCGACCAGGACGACTCCCAGCACGTCGAGGAACACCACGACCTCGACGAACAGCGGGAAGTGCGGGGCGAACAGCGCCCCGGCGTACACGACCGCGTTCTCCTCCTCCAGGTAGCCGATCACCTGCACGATCGTGTTCCCGCGCGTCGCGAGCATGAGGAGGCCCTCGGCGAGCAGGACGAAGGGGAGCGCGCCGCCCGGCTGGGGGAAGATCGTGGAGAGGGTCTCCTGGAAGACGAACCACGCGACGATCGCGAGGGCGACCGCGGCGAGCGCGTGGCCGGTGACCCGTTGGGCGGCGTGCACCTCGCGCAGGCGCCAGCGGAACGCGCGGATCTGGCGGTCGAGCACCCAGGGGATGAACACCGCGCGCACGCCCACCGCGAGGACGGCGAGCAGGGCGAGGTCGACGCTCCGCTGGCTCCAGGCGAGCCAGCCGAGCAGCAAGCCGATGAACAGCGACTGGAGGGCGATCCCGCGGACGAGCGGCCCGACGAACGACTCGGACTGCAGGAACAGCGCCGTCAGGAGGATGCCGATGCCGACGAGCGCCACGAGCTCGGCGGAGGGGTCCATCTACGGCACCCCCAGGACGACGAAGGCGAAGATCGACAGGATGGCGAGCGAGAACGAGAGGGCGAGAAAGTCGCGGATCTTGAACAGGCGGACCTTCGCAAGCGTCGCTTCGAGCAGGACGATGGTGCCGACCAGCAGCAGGAGCTTGGCGGCCAGGACGCCGATGTTCCAGAGCGCCGCGAGGACGGTAGGCTGGGCGCTCATCCCCCACGGGATGAGGAAGACGTTCAGGAACACCGAGTAGAGCAAGAACTGCTTCATCCAGCCGTTCCAGCGTAGGACGCCGAGCAGCCGGCCGGAGTGCTCGAAGACGCGGCCGTCCTCGAGCATCCCGAACTCCATCAGGCCCGCGCTCTCCACCGGGAGCTTCCCCGTCTCGACCAGCAGCAGCAGGAAGAACGCCGCCGTCACCAGCAGATGGGTCGGCGCGAGGTAGGCCGCCATCGACGAGGCGAGCAGGTTGTTCGTGACGTAGGGGTTGTTCGTCCGGGTGATCACCGCGACGGCGAAGAACACGATGATGAGCGTCGGTTCGGCGAACGCCGCGAACGACACCGTTCGGCTCGCTCCGAGGACGGCGTAGTTGCTCCCCGAGTCGATCGCGACCAACAGCGTGAGGATGCCGGCGAGGCCGAACAGGAGACCGCCCCCGAGGAAGTCGACGGTCGAGGCGAACGGGATCGGGTACGGGGTGATCACCGGGACGACGAGGGCGATCGTCAGGTACGCGCCGAAGGCGAGGAACGGCGCGACCACGAAGACTCGGGAGGACCCCTCCGGGAGGACGATCTCCTTGCGGAGGTACTTGCGCAGGTCGAGGTACGGCTGGAAGATCGACGGGCCGGTGCGGGACTCGGTCCACGCCTTCCAACGCGCAGCCGTCCCGGCGACGAGCGGAGCTAGGAGCAGTACCGTGGCCGCTTGGAGCAGATTGACGACTTGCGCGGAGACATCCATTGGTGCCTACTCCTGTTCCGGGGAGCAGGCGTCATTGGCCCGGGGGCGGTTCGCCGGAGCTCCGGCTGGCGGACGCCTCCGCCGTGATGTACGGGACCCGACGAATACTTAGCGCTAACCTTCGGAGTGAATCGAAGTACCCGTCGAGCTGTGCTTGGCGCTCCGGTCCCCTCCGACTCGGGGTCCCGCGATGAAGTCGGTTGGACTCGCGCTTGAGGGACGGCCCTAGGGATTGTGGCCCTCCTGACCGCGAGGGTATCTCAGTACGTCGGTTGTCTGGCCGACGCCGTCGGCTCCCTGGCGTCTGGCGTTGCAAGCATCATCATCGACTTCGCCGACATGAGATACAACCCCGCACCGAACATGCTGCAGGACGCGGTCACGGCCGCCTTGGAGATCGGGGCGTTCGGACTCGATGCCAAGGTTTTCGACTGGCCTGAGGTCTAGCGATGTCGAGGCAATTCGACCTGGAAGGCTTCCTCGGTGCTGTTCCGAGAACTGGGCATCCGCGAGAGCAGGCCCTAGGTTCGAACGGTTCCGGCCCTCGGCAGCGTCGTGCCGATGACATGCCGGCCCCCGTCTCTGCCTCGGCGAGAGGCT
>JASHSA010000094.1 GCA_030037035.1 Thermoplasmata archaeon | reverse complement strand
GACGGGGTCGAGGTCCCGGTCGTGCCGCCGCCGGACGCGCTGCTCCACGCGGGCGAGGCGGGCCTGTGCGCGGTCGGCCTGAGCCGCGGGAAGGCGGCCGCGCTCCTCGGGCTCGCTCGATGGGCCGATCACGCGCCGACCCCGGCGCGGCTCCGCGCGGGGTCGATCGACGCGGCGCGCGCCGAGCTCGAACGGCTCCACGGCGTCGGCCGGTGGACGGCGGAGAACGTGCTCCTCCGGGGCGCCGGGCGGACCGACGTCTTCGTCGCAGGAGACCTCGGGGTGCGCGTCGCGCTCGAGCGGTTCGGGGCCTTGCCGCGCGGGGCGCCGGAGGCGGAGGCGCGTGCCTGGGCGGACCGCCACTATCCCGGCTGGGGCGGATACGCGACCCTCTACCTCTGGCGCCGGCTCGTCGCCGAGGCGGCCCCGTCGGCCGGCTAGTCGACGACGCCGGGGCGGCTCCCGAGCGCGAACGTCGCCAGCGTGCGGTGGATCGCGCCGCCCCGGTCCAGGACGCTCTCCTTGAGCTCGAACCTCTCCACCCGCACGTCGCGCGGCGGAGGGGCCGGGCGAACGCCCGAGAGGAGTTCCGCCGCCGCCTCGCGATCGGCGGGGGTGCGCACCCGCCAGAGCGTGAGGTGCGGCACGAACGCCTCGTCGGCGGCGCCGAACTCCGGCGCGAGCGCCGCGCGCACGCGCTCGGCGAGCCCGAGCAGCTCCTCGCGCCCGTCGGTCACGCCCTGCCAGAGGACGCGCGGACGCGATCGGTCCGGGAACGCGCCGACCCCTTCGAGGCGCATCCGGAACGGCCGGCTCTGCTCGCCGACCGGCGCGAGCAGCTCGAGCAGCCGCGGGGTCCGTTCGACGGGGACCTCGCCGAGGAACCGCAGCGTGAGGTGCTCGGGAGCGTGGGACCGCCGGTCCGGCGAGGCGCCGACGTCGACCGCGACGAACTCCCTCACGATCCTCCGGAGCGCTCCGAGCCCTTACGGTCTCGCTCCGAGGACGCCGGGGGACGGCCGTGAGCGCCCAGCGTCCAGACCTGGGCGCGGTCGCTTCCGACGCCCCGGGCCCGCAGCGCACGGCGTACGCGGGCGGCGTGCGCCGGCTCCCCGACCACGAAGAGGGCGTACGCTCCGCGGCGTTGGGCCTTGTCGAGCCCGTGCTCGATCCGCGCCGGCCGCAGCGCCCCCGAGACCTCGGCCTCGACGTGGACGTCCAGGCCGTGGAAGCACCTCCAGGCCCATCCCCGTCGGGCCGCCTCGACCGCCGCGGCGAGCTCGCGGGGGCTCCGGGAGACGGCCCGCTCCGAGAGCTGGCGGAACCGCGCGTCCGGGAGGGTCGTGTCGTACCGACCCTGCCGGACGATCTCGAGCCGGTGACCGTGCCGCGCGAAGAGGCGGAACGTGCGCAGGAGCAGCGCGCGGTGCTCGGCGCTCTCACGGCTCGCGCCGGTCGAGGCGTGGAGCCCGAGCGTCCGCTCCCCCGCCGGGCTGAGGCGGAGGCCGTCGTCGCCCCCGACGGTGAGCCGAGCCCGCTCGACGGCGAGCTTCCGGTCCTCCAGGAGCGCCCGGTCGATCGGCGGCGCCGGCAGGGCCATCGCCCGGTCGACGACCTCCTCCCGGCGCACCGGCGTTCCCCGCTCCTCGCCCGCGAGGATCGCGAGGAGGAGACGCTCGGTCGCGTCGTCCCGTTCGGCGCCCGCGAGCACCGGCCGGGGCGGGTACTCGCGCAGGGTCCGTCCGGCGACCTCCTCCCAGACGCTCTCCGCGCCCTCCGGCGGGGTCGCCCCGGGGCCGACCGGGCGCAGCTCTCCCGAGCCGGCGTCCCGCGCGACCCCGAGGCCGGTCGGAAGGTCGGGCAGCTGGCGCTCGGCCTCGTTCGGCGAAAGGCCGAGCCAGGCGCCGACGACGGCGGCGCTCGCGCGCGGCACCCGGAACGCGACGACCCCTCGGCTGACGCCCATGGCGGCCGCGCGCAGCTCCGGGGCGAGCCGCTCCGGGTACTGCGTCGCGATCACGAGGCGGAGACCGAACTTGCGGCCCTCCGCGAGCATCTCCGCGACCAGGCGCGGCGCGAGCCCCTGGACCTCGTCCAGGACCACGACGAGCGGCCGGTGCGACCCTCCCGGGCCCCGCCGCGCGGCGACCCCGAGGTAGGCGCGGGCGACGATCAGCGAGCCGGCGAACGACGCCGCCTCGGGCCCGAGGGCGGTGAACGGGACCCGCACGAGAACGCTGCGTCCGCTCGCGACGAGCTCCTCCAACGGGACGCCCGCGTCGGCCGGAGCGAGGAGCTCGGCGAGCTCCGGCACGAGGACGACCTTCGCGAGGCGGGCGGCGGCCGACCAGAGGAACTCCGGGCTCCGGCGCACGATCGGCCCGAGCTCCTCGAGGAAGCGGGCGAGCTCCGGCTCCCCCGTCGCGAGGCGCGCCGCCTCCCGTCGGTCGGCGTCGGTCAGGAGCGCGTAGAGGTCGGTGAGCGTCCCGCCGGACTCCTGGACGAGCCGAACGAAGCTGTCGAAGATCCGCTCGAGCCGGAACCCCCAGTAGAGCTCGGAGCCGTCCGGGCTGAGGCGCTTGACGGCGGCGACGAACTGGGCCGCCGCCCGGGGGTCCGAGCCGGCGAGCGCCGCGACGCCGACGACCGGGCGCCGGCCCGCGTCGACCGCGACGACGCGCGCGCGCTCGGTCGTCCCGAGCCGGGCGACGATCGCGGGGGCGAGGTCGCCGTGCAGGTCGACGCCGACGACCGCTGCCCCGTCGCGGATCGCCCGGGCCGCGACGCCGGCGAGGAACGTCGTCTTGCCGGCGCCGGACGAGCCGAGGACGACCGTGTGCCCGTCCTCCGCCGGGCCGTCTTCGACCTCCTGGGGCAGCGCCGGCTCGGCCGTTCGGGCCGCGATCGGAACCGGCAGCGCCAGCCAGTCCCCTCTCCGCACCGCGGGGGCGACGGCGGTCAACCAGGCGCGCGCCGTCCCCGGGATCGGTCGAGGCCGGCAGAGGACGCCGCTCGCGCGGCTCCACTCGGCGCTCGCGAAGGCGGCGACGGCCGTACCGCGTCGCTCGACCTCGGCGGCGGAGGCGCTCGAATAGCGGACCCTGCGGGCGGCCCAGAGCCGCCCGTCCTCGCGACCGGAGAGCCAGAACGTCTGGGTCTCGATCCGACCGCTCGTTCCGAGCAGCGCCTCTCGACACGGGCGGTCCGAGGCCGCGTCCGACGGCGCCGGGGGCGCAGGGGACGTCCACGGCGCGAGCTCCCAGTACGCCTCCCAGCGCTCCCCGGAGCCCGGCGGTCGCTCGTCGTGCGCGGACGAACGAACGTCCAGGTCCGCGAACGCCGGGGTGCTCAGGACCGGCTCGACGAGCTCCCGGGGCGTCAACCAGAGCTCGGGCCACGGCCGGTCGCTCGACGCCTCGAGGACGACCGCGGCACGGTAGGGTGCCGCCGCCAGCCCCCCCGCGATCGCACGGTAGAGCCGCTCTCGACGTTCGCGCTGGGGCGGGAGGACGACGCGGACGCTGGGCACGGGCCCGCCGGTCATCGTCGCCCCCGGTGGAGCGGCCACGGACCGGCGGGGGACGGCGAGCCGGGGCGGAAGGGATTCGGCGCCGCCCTCGTCGTCGGGCGTCGCCGTCGTTCGGCAGGAACAGGTTGTCGGGTCGAGGGGTCGTTCTTCTCTCGCCTCACGATCTCACCGCCCGACGCGAACGCCGACCCGATCCGCAGCGCGCTCCGACCCCCGCTCTCGGCCGGGCGTCCGCTCGCGGCCGACCGTCGGAGGCGTCGATCGCCACCGGGACGGGGCCGCAGGCTAGGGCCGGGCCGACAGCTCACGCGGTCGTCGGGCGGACGGAGCGTCCGTCCCGGGCCGGGCAAGGCTGTGGGCCGCGCGGGGCGTGCGTCGCATCGTACTCGGCGCGCCGGATCGGACCGAACGGTCGGTCGGGCACGCAGAGAACGGACGGGACGGCGGGCTTCGCATCGAACGTCGCGGCCCAGGACGAGTGCCCCAAGGACGTCGACCGCGTCGCGGGAAGCTGAACGCTGCAGCTGCCCAACGGAGACCCAGGGTGGGAAGGCGCCCCGCACGCCCGAGACGCGGTACCGTCCCCTTTGGCGATGTGAGGGAGCCTTCCCTGGGTGGTTGCACTCCTACGACGGCGGCCGGGATACTTGAACCCCGGAAGGGGAGGGGCTG
>JASHSA010000093.1 GCA_030037035.1 Thermoplasmata archaeon | reverse complement strand
GCCCCCGCCGCCGCGCGGGCCGGTGCCGGCGCCCGCCGCGAAGGCCGCGGCCCCGCCGACGTCGGCCGCCGACCCGGAGGTCTTCGCGGACGGCTTCTTCGGCCAGCGCCTTTCCGAGGAGAACCTGGACGAGATGCTCGACGCGCTCGAGATCGGCCTCCTCGAAGCGGACGTCGCGCTGCCGGTCGTCGAGCGGCTGCGCCGTGACGTCCGCAAGGAGTTCGTCGGACGGAAGCTCCGCCGCGGGGTCGACGCGGAGGCGGTCGTCCGCCAGACGCTCGAGACGAGCATCCGCCAGATCCTCGCCCAGCCCCCGATCGACCTCGCGGCGAAGATCCGGGCCGAGGCGAAGAAGCCGTACGTCATCCTGCTCGTCGGCGTCAACGGCACCGGCAAGACGACCACCGTCGCGAAGATCGCCGTCTGGCTGCGCGCCGCCGGGTTCTCGGTCGTGATCGCGGCCGGGGACACCTACCGCGCCGGGGCGATCGAGCAGCTCCTCGTCCACGGCGAGCGGCTGGGCGTCCGCGTGATCCGACAACAGGAGGGGAGCGACCCGGCGGCCGTGGGGTTCGACGCGATCGAGCACGCCCGTGCGCGGGGGATCGACGTCGTCCTCGTCGACACCGCCGGCCGCCAGCACACGAACGAGAACCTGATCGAGGAGGCGAAGAAGATCCGGCGCGTGACGACCCCCGCGCTGACGCTGTTCGTCGGGGACGCGCTCGCCGGCAACGACGTCGTCACGCAGGCGCGCCTGTTCGACCAGGCGATCGGGATCGACGGCCTCGTGCTGACGAAGCTGGACGCCGACGTGAAGGGAGGCGCCGCGCTCAGCGCGACGTACGTGACGAAGAAGCCGATCGTCTTCGTCGGGGTCGGCCAGGGCTACTCGGACCTCCGCACGTTCGACGTCGAGTGGATGGTCCGGCGGCTGTTCGCGGAGGAGGCGGCCGTCTGAGCGCCGCGATCGACGTCGTCCTCGTGCGCCCGAAGGAGGACGGCAACGTCGGGGCCGTCGCGCGTCTCGCCCGCAACTTCGGGGCCGAGCACCTCGTCCTGGTCGCCCCGCGGGCCCGGCTCGGCGCCGAGGCGCGCCGGCGGGCGATGGGCGGGCTCGCGCTCCTCGGTTCGGCGAGGCGCGCGGCGTCCCTCGACGCCGCGGTCGCCGACGCCGACCTCGTCGTCGGAACGACCGACCTCTCGCTCGGACGCTCGAGCTCCTACCTGCGCCGCTCGGTCAGCCCCGAGCGGCTCGGCGAGATCGTGCGCAGCTCCGCCGGCAGCGTCCGCGTCGTCTTCGGGCCCGAGGACAACGGCCTCTCGCGCGAGGAGCTCGCGCGCTGCGACCTCCTCGTCCATGTGCCGGCGCGGCGGGAGTTCCCGACGCTCAACCTCTCCCACGCCGTCGCGGTCGTCCTGTACGCCATCCACCGCGCGCGCGGTGTCGCCGACCCGGAGACGACGCCGGCGCCCGAGCTCCTCGAACTGAACGGGCGCGAGAAGGAGCTGTTCCTCGAGCGCCTGGAGGCCCTCGCCGCCCGCGCCGCCTATCCGGCGCACAAACGACGGGGTTTAATCCTCCAGTTCCGTCGCCTGCTCGGCCGGGCGACGCCCTCTGAGGCGGAGTACCGGATGATGCTCGGGCTCTTGGCGAGCGTCGGGCGCGCGCTGGAGCGAGGAGGTCGGCATGAACGAAGGCAACGGTGACTGGCTGCGGGTCCGGGGGATCGGGCGCGAGAGGTTCGCCGGCTACCTCGGCGACTACCTGGCGACGCTCGGCTACTCCGTGCGCAAGGACGACCTCGCCGCCAGCAACGAGAGCCGCCTCACCGGCCGCCTCGAGCGTCCGAACCCGGCGGTCCCTACCGCCGCCGCCTCCCTCGAGTTCCGCTTCTACCCGACGAGCGGCGGCGCCGCGGTCGTCTGGGAGGCCCCGCTCGAGATGCCGTCCGACGAGCGGGGGCGGATGGACCGGCTCGTCCGCGAGATCTCCTCGCACCTGGAGCGGGCGATCTCGACCGAGAGCCACGCGGCGGCGAAGGTGATCCGGCCGTCGGGCTCGCGTCTCCCCTGGCAGCCGCCCCCGGCGAACGGGGGCGCCGCCACGGACGGCGGTGCGGGCTGAGCCGGCTCCCGCCGCGCCGTCGCCCCGCGCGCCCCTCGCCGCAGCCATTATAACGAGGACGTGGGTCGGAGCGCGGCTTCGCATGTCCGGTTCGATGTACCGCTACATCGGGCGCTCGTTCCGCGCCACCCTCGGGGACGAGGGCGCCGCGCTGCGTCACGAGCGCCTGCTCTCCTGGCGCCGCGAGCACACGGTGACCCGCCTCGAGCACCCGACGCGCCTCGACCGGGCCCGCTCGGTCGGCTACCGGGCGAAGGGAGGCTACGTCGTCGTCCGGGTCCGGGTCCGGCGCGGCGGCCAGCGCAAGCGTGCGATCATCGCCGGACGTCGCCCGAAGCACAAGGGGATCCTGCGGATGACGCTCGGCAAGAGCCTCCGGCGGATCGCCGAGGAGCGGGCGCAGAAGCACTTCCCGAACCTCGAGGTCCTCAACTCCTACTGGGTCGGGGAGGACGGCCAGCAGAAGTTCTACGAGGTGATCCTCGTCGACCCGGTCCATCCGGAGATCCTCGCCGACCCGAAGATCGCCTGGATCGCCGACCCGCCCCACAAGGGCCGGGCGTTCCGGGGCCTCACGAGCGCCGGGGCCGAGGGTCGCGGGCTCCGCTGGAAAGGCAAGGGCGCCGAGCGGTTCCGTCCGTCGCGCGCGCGCAACCGCCGCGAGTTCCGACGGACGCAGACGAAGGTCATCCCGTAGCGCGTTCGTCCGGCGCGCCGAGGAGCCGCTCGAGGGGTTCGCCGCGCCGTTCGGCCTGACGGCGGGCCCAGCCGAACAGTCCCTCGACGTGCGTCAGTTCGCCGCGGAGGATGCGGGCGAGCCGCCGTCGGTAGTCGAGGTCGAGGTCGACCCGTTCGCTCTCGAGGAAATCCCGCAGCCGGTGGGCGAGGTGCCCGCCCTCGGCGTCCCAGTCGGTCAGCACGATGATCTTCCCTCGGGGCACGACCAGGCGGTGCGCGGTCGCCGAGATCGGCAGCCCGCGGTGGACGAGGACGACCGGGCCCTCCCAGCCGAGCTCCCGGACCGAGCGGCGGTCCCGCTCGCCCTCGACGACCACGATCGTTCTCGCGCCGTCCTCCTCGGAGAGCAGGGCCCCCCAGACGTCGACGAACGCCTCGAACGGGTCGAGGGGCTCCGGGGCTCCGACGCCGCGCAACGCTCTCGGACGGCCCGGGGGACCGTCCGCAACCCCCGGACGTCGCGCAACTCCTATAGGGCTAGCGGCCGGTCCCCCCGCCCCCATGGCGGACCCGTTCTCCCAGCTGCTCGAGTGGCGCCGCGCCGAGGCGAGCGCGCGGGTCCTCTCGAAGATCAGCCCGGAGTTCTACGTCGGGACGACGCGGTACCTCGCCGAGCTCCGCCGCTCGTACGAGGTCGACCTCCGCGAGAACCCTTCCGGCCGCAAGGGGGAGATCTCCCGGCAGACCTACCAGCGCGCGAGCCAGGTCGCCCGCGACATCCTGGAGGCGCGCGCGCAGAAGCTCCTCTCGGCCGCGTTCCAGGCGAGCGTCGGCGGGGCCCGCGACCTTCCGAACGCGCTCGCCGAGGAGCGGGCGATGTTCGACGAGATCCTCTCGACCCTCGTCGGTTTCCGCCGGGACTGCGCTCCGTACCTGGAGCCGGGCCCCACGACGGCGCCGACGGCTCCGCCACCCGCGCCCCCGCTCGCGACGCCCCCGGCCTCCCCCGCACCGGTCGCACGGGGACCGGCACCCCCGCAACCCCGGAACCCTCCGCCGGCGACGGCGTACGTCCGGATCGTCCGCACGACCCGGCCGCTCGAGCTCGGCTCGGAGACGGTCGACCTGAGGGAGGACGACATCCTCTCGCTGCCGCTGGACGCGGCGAAGCTCCTGGTCGACGGCAAGGTCGCCGAGGCGCTCAGGACGAACTCGCCGGCGAAGGGCCGCTGAGCCGGCGCAGCGCCGCCGCGCTC
>JASHSA010000092.1 GCA_030037035.1 Thermoplasmata archaeon | reverse complement strand
GCGCGATGCCACTCCTCGGGGCGCGCGACGGCGACCGGCCGGCCGAGCCTCGCCCCGATCGCCTCCGCCAGCCGACGGCCGCAGATGCGCAGCCCCTCCCCCGCACCGAGGCGCCGCACCTCGTCAACGACCGCCTCGGGGAGCCGCTCCGCGCGCGGGTCCCCCTCGGTCGGGCGTGGCGCGAGCCGTCGGGGGCGGGCGCCGGGGCGGAGCAGGTAGAACGAGCCCCCGTGCGCGACGACGAGCGTCGCCTCCACCGCCTAGAACTCCGCGAGGGACTTCTGGAAGCGGTGCCGCTCCTCGGGGACGTCGACGGGGTACTTGGCGGTAAGGCAGCCGAGGCAGAGCTGTCCCTCGGGGAGGCCGATCGACTCCACGAGCCCCTCCACCGAGAGGTAGTGGACCGAGTCGGCGCCGATCGCCTCGGCGATCTGCGGTTCGTCCCGGCCGTGCGCGACCAGCTCCTTGCGTTCCTTCATGTCGACGCCGAAGTAGCACGGGGCACGGATCGGGGGGCAGCCGACGCGCACGTCGACGCGGCTCGCGCCGGCGGAACGGACCATCTGGACGATCTCGCGGAGCGTCGTCCCGCGCACGATCGAGTCGTCCACGAGCACGATCCGCTTCCCCTTGAGCAGCCCCGGCACCGGATGGAGCTTGACGCGGACCTCGAACTCCCGGCGGCGCTGGTCCGGCAGGATGAACGTCCGCTCGACAAAGCGGTTCTTGATCAGCCCCTCCGCGTACGGGACCTTGGAGACCGTCGCGAAGCCGAGCGCCTGCGGCCGGGCCGAGTCCGGCACCGGCACGACCAGGTCGGCGTCGGCCGGCGACTCCCGCGCGAGCCGCTCGCCGATGCGGTAGCGGACGTCGTAGACCGGCCGCCCCTCGGCGATCGAGTCCGGCCGCGAGAAGTAGACCCACTCGAACATGCAGTGCGCGCGTTCGCCGCCGTTCGGCGTCACGGCGCCCTTGAGGACCTGCCCCCGGTCGAGGACGACGACCTCGCCCGGCTCGACGTCGCGCAGCGAGCGCCCGCCCATCAGCTCGAGCGCGACCGACTCGCTCGCGACCGCGACGCCGCCGTCGACGGTCCCGACGACGAGCGGACGGATCCCGAGGGGGTCGCGGAACGCGTGGACCTTCGAGCCGGCGAGCAGCACGATGGCGTAGCCGCCGACGACCTCGGCGCACGCCCGGCGGATCGCCCCCTCGAGCTCGCGCGTGCGGCCGTACTCGAGCGCGATCAGCTGGGCCATCGTCTCGGTGTCGGCGTTGCCGAGCAGCTCGACGCCCTGCGCCTCGAGACGGCGGCGGATCCGCTCGAAGTTGACGATGTCGCCGTTGTGCGCGATCGCCGCGTCCTGGTCGCGGACCTTGACGACGATCGGCTGCGCGTTCTCGAGGTCGCTCGAGCCGGTCGTGGAGTAGCGGACGTGGCCGATCCCGACCGGCCCGCGAAGGGTGTCGAGGAGCTCCTGGCCGAAGATCTCGTGGACGAGGCCCATCCCCTTACGGTGGTAGAGCGTGCCGTGGCTGGCCGTCGCGATGCCGGCCGATTCCTGCCCGCGGTGCTGCAGCGCCCGGAGCCCCCGGAACAGGTGGGGGGCCGCCCCCTTGCCCTGGAGCGACACCCCGACGACGCCGCATTGCTCCCGTGCCGGCATCGCTCGACGAGGGCCTACGCCGGCCTCACGCCGGAGGGAGCGGGGGCCGGAACTTAACGGGAGCGGCCTCGCGGCCGCGCTCCGCCTAGCCGAAGAGCGCGCTCAGCCCCTCGGCCGCCTCTTCCTCGGTGACGCCCTTCTCCTCGGGCTTCGCCTCTTCCTTCTTCTCGCCCTTGCCTTCCTTCTTCTCGGCCGGCGCCGCCGCCGCGCTCGGCGCGGCGAACGTCTCGGCCTTCGCGATCAGCTCGGCGAGGTTGACCCCCTCGAGCGACGCGAGCAGCGCCTTCAGGCGCGCCGGGTCGGGCGCGACCCCGGCGGCGGTCAGGACCCCGCCGAGGCCCTTCTCGTCGATCGGCTTCTGGGCGGCGTTCAGCAGCAGGGCTCCGTACACGTACTCCATGGTCGTTCCTCCTTGGATTGTCCTGGTGGTATCGAAGGACCGCGTTCCCCTACCCCGAGACGGCGCGCCGGACGGCGGCCGCCTCCTTCATCGCCTGGACGAACAGCGGCTCGACCGTCTCCGGGGTCGGATAGCCGGCGGCGACCGCGAGGCCCAGGGCCCGGCGGTGCGCGCGCTGGACGAGTAGCGGCAGGGTCGCCCGGGTGAGGAAGGCGAGCTCGACGGCGACGGCGAGGGCCCGCCGCGCGGCGCGTCCGAGCTCCTCGCGCTGCCCCGCGAGGTCGACCGCGAGGACCTCGGGCGGGTAGAACGTCCCGCCGTCGACGAGCCCGCGGACGGCGAGCCCGACCTCGAGCGGGCGGACGTCGAGGCGCGTGAGCAGGCCGGCGACCTCGCGCGAGATCGTCGCGCCGGCCTTGACGATCGTCGTCTCCTTCTTCAGGACGACCTTCCCCTTCTCGATCGCGGCCGGGAAGCCGGCATGCTGCAGCTCGCCGACGATCGGCCCCGGCTTGAAGCTCGTCGCGCCCGCGGGCACGACGATGTCGTGGGGGGCGACCTCGCCGCCCCGCGCGGGGGTCGGCGAGCGGGTCCGGGAGAACTCGTCGAAGATCGCGAACGGATTGCCCTCGGCGGCGAGGAGCGCCGTCTGGTCGTCGAGGCGCTCGAGGAGCGGGGCGAGCGCCGGCCGCTGCTTCGCGGCGGTCGAGAGGGCGTGGCGGATCGCGCTGTTCGGCGCGACGACGATCGGGTGGCCCCGGTTGCGCAGCTCCCGTCGCATCGACTGGAGCGCCGACGCCGGGACGCCGCGGACGCCGACGAGCGCGGTCACGGGCCGGGAGAGCACGGTCTCCGCGAGCGCGCCGACGCGCGCGACCTTCTCCGGACGGACGCTCCCTCGGCCCGGCATCGCCCGAATCCCTACCAGAGCCGGACCGCCGGCCCCATCGTCGTCTTGACGTAGACCGACTCGATGTTCGAGCGGCCCCGCTCGAGCTTACCGGTGATGCGGGCGAGGACGGCGTCGACGTTGCGCGCGATGTCGTCCGCGGCCATCGAGCGGTTGCCGACGGCCGCGTGGAACGTGCGGTTCCCTTTCGAGCGGATCCGCACCGACCGCTGGAGCGCGCGGATCAGGTTCGTCGGGTCGGAGCCGGGGGCGACCGGCCGCGGCATCTTCCCCCGGGGGCCGAGGACGACCCCGAGCCGCTTGCCGATCGTCGGCATGAGCGGCGCCTCCGCGAGGAAGAAGTCGATCGTGTCGACGGCCTTGCGGGCCCCCTTCGCGAAGTCGTCCAGCTCCTGGCCCGAGACGACGACGTCGGCGACGGTTCGGACCTTCTGCAGCAGCTCGGGAGAGCCGATGACGGCGACGCGGGCCGGCCTCCCGCGGCCGTTCGGCAGCGGGACCTCCTCCTCGAGACGGTTCTTCGGTACGGAGAGGTCGAGGTCCTTCAGGTTGACCGAGATCTCGACGGTCTCGGTGAACTTGCGTGCCGGCGCCTTCTCCAGCGCCTCGGCGACGACCTCTGCTGCAGGACGATCGGGCATCGACGGCCTCGAAGTGAGAACGTGGCGCGAGCAGAAGGGTTCCCTATTTGAGAGTTCGCTCGCCTCGCGCCGGCGCCCCCACGGCAGGGAACGCGGGCTCCGGAGGCACGACGGACCGCGACCGAATCCGTATATAGTCGACGCCCTTCGCGGGCGACCGATGCACTATCCTAAGGTCGTCTCGACGTACTGCCCGAAGTGCAAGGGGCACACCGAGCACGAGGTCGAGAAAGGCAAGAAGCGGCCGGCCTCCGAGCTCGCGTGGGGCCAGCGCCGGTTCCGCCGCGCGACGCGGGGCTACGGAGGGTTCCCGCGGCCGAAGCCCGAGGGCCGGGCGAAGGCGGTGCGCCGGGTCTACCTCAAGTATCGCTGCAAGAAGTGCAAGTACACGGTCCAGCCCGCGAGCTGGCGGGCGAGCTCGCTCGAGCTCGTCGAGAAGCACTAGGGGGTCGGTCGTGCGCGCCCCTTCGCCGTTCTGGGTCGTCAAGTGCCCGGACTGCTCGACGGAGCAGACCGTCTTCAGCCGTCCGTCGACGGTCGTGAGCTGCTCGGTCTGCGGGGCGACCGTCGCGACGCCGACCGGGGGCCAGGCGAAGCTCCGGGGCGAGCTCGTGCGCTCGCTCGGGGCGTAGCCGGGAAGGACCGGTCGTTCGGATGCCCCTGCGCGCCGAGTATCCGGAGGAGGGCGAGCTCGTCCTCGGCACCGTCGCCTCGATCCGCAACTTCGGGGCGTTCGTCACGCTGGACGAGTACAACAAGCGGGAGGCGTTCATCCACCTCTCCGAGGTCGCCGCGGGGTGGGTCAAGTACATCCGCGACCACGTCCGCGAGGGCCAGAAGATCGTCGCGCGCGTGCTGCGCGTCGACCCCGGCAAGGGCCAGATCGATCTGTCGCTCAAGCGGATCAACGACCACCAGCGCCGCGAGAAGGTCCAGGCCTGGAAGAACGAGCAGCGGGCGCTTCGGCTCGCCGCCCAGGTCGCCGCCGGGCTCGGCAAGCCGACCGAAGAGGCGATCGACGCCTTCGGCCCGACGCTGATCGAGCGCTACGGCTCGATGTTCGCCGCCTTCGAGGTCGCCTCCGCCGACCCGAAGCGCTTCCAGAAGGAGAACGAGAAGGCGCCGTGGGCCGCCGCGGTCCTCAAGGTCGCCGCCGAGAACATCGTCCCGCCGCGGGTGACGATCCTCGGGACGCTCGAGATCAAGGACCTGCAGCCGGCCGGGCTCGAGCACGTGAAGGCGGCGCTGCTCGCCGCGGAGAAGGTCGACCCGGAGTCGGTCGAGGTCCAGTACGTCGGCGCGCCGCGCTACCGCCTGCGGGTGCAGGCCGGACAGTACAAGCTCGCCGAGGAGACGCTGAAGAAGGCGACCGACGCCGCCCTCCGCTCGATCAAGGCCGCCGGCGGCGAGGGGAGCTTCCTGCGGACATGACCGAGTCGATCCTGCGCGTCTGCCGCGCCTGCGCGCGCTACACGCTGGCGGCGAGCTGTCCCGCGTGCGGCGGAGCGACCCGGACGCCGCACCCCGCGCGCTTTGACGCGACCGACCGCTACGGTCGCTACCGCCGCCGCCTGCTCGCCGCGGTGAAGGCCGAGGCGGGGAAGGGGTAGCCGACGATGGCGGCGGCGATCCACCGGATCAAGGTGATCAACGACGTCAGCGACCTCGTGCCGATCCTCCGCGCCGTCGGGACCCCGCTCCGCCTCAAGGTCGTCCAGCGGCTCGGCGAGGAGTGGCTGACGCTCGAGGACGTCGAGCGGGAGTTCGGCGAGGAGGGCAAGCAGGCGCTCGCGTTCTTCGAGAAGCTGCGCCTGATCGACACGCGCTGGGTCGCGCGCGAGGGCCGCAAGCAGCCCGACAAGAGCTTCCACTTCTACTACTCGACGATCAACGTCAACACGACCAGCCCCCTCGCCGAGATCAGCGAGGTCCTCGCGATCGCGACGATGCCGCCCAGGGAGTACGAGAAGCTCGAATCGCGCATCTTCGGCGTCGTCGGGCCGGAAGGGAGGTTCTTCTCGGACGTCGCGGACGAGCTCAAGATGAGCCCGACCCGCCTGAAGGCGCTCGTCAAGCGCTCGGAGAAGCTGGAGTACCGTGGGCACCGGATCGAGCGGTTCCGCGCGGAGGCGTAGGCGCCCGGCGCTCCCCCGCGTCCGGGTCCTGCGGATCGGCCACCGTCCCGGGCGCGACCCCCGACTCTCCACCCACGTCGCGCTGGCCGCTCGGGCGTTCGGCGCCGAGGCGATGTTCCTCCACCCTCCGGACCCCGGGGTCGCCGAGAGCCTGGCCGGCGTGCGCGACCGCTGGGGGGGCGACTTCGAGGTCGTGGCGGCCCCGAGCTGGCGCGACGTCGTGCGCGGCGCCCGAGGGCCGGTCGTCCATCTGACGATGTACGGCCTGCCGCTCGCCCGGGTCCTGCCTCGTCTGCGCCGCGCGCGCGAGATCCTGCTCGTCGTCGGGGGCGCGAAGGTCCCGCCGCGGATCTACGGCGACGCGACGTACAACGTCGCGGTCGGGAGCCAGCCGCACAGCGAGGTCGCGGCGCTCGCGGTCGTCCTCGAGCGGCTGCTCGGGCTCCCGGGGAGCCGCCCGTTCCCCCGCGCGAAGCGGCGGATCGTCCCGCGCGCGCGCGGTAAAACGGTCGTCTCGTCCCGGGAGGACGGGGCATGAGCTCCCTCGACCCGATCCCCGCACGGACCCTGCCGGCGACCGCGAGGGCCCCGGGGAAGTGCATCCTCTTCGGCGAGCACGCCGTCGTGCGTGGCGCGCCGGAGCTCCTGGTCGCGGTCGACCTCTACACGCAGGTGATCGTTCGCCCCTCCGAGCGACTTCGGCTGAACGCCGACCCGGAGGCTCTCGAGCACAACCCGTACCTCCGCCCGGCTCTCGAGGCGGCCGGGGGGGGAATCTCTCCGCTCGAGATCCGCTCGGTGAGCCGGCTCCCCCGGGCCGCCGGTCTCGGCTCGTCGGCGGCGTTCATCGCGGCGCTCAGCGCCACGCTCGCGGCCGGGCACGGCGGCATGGACCGCGGCGCGCTCGCCCAGCGGGCGTTCACCGTGGAACGCTCCGCTCAGGGGGTCGGGAGCCCGGGCGACACGTCGGCGAGCGTCGCCGGCGGCTACGTGAGCCTCAACGCCGACGCGAACGACGGCGAACCGCTCTGGGCGGTGAGCGCCGGCGAGGAGCGCTGGGAGGTCCGGCGCGAGCGCGACCCGGGCTGGGTCTGGGTCGTCGCCTACAGCGGCATCCCGCGCTCGACCGCCGACGCCGTACGCGCGGTCGCCGCCAGGCTCGACCGGCCGGACGGCCCGCGTCTGCTCGACGAGTTCGCGCGGGTCGCCGGGGAGGGGATCTCGGCGGTCGCGCGCGAGGACCGGCCGGAGGTCGGCCGGCTCCTGGGCCGCAACCAGGAGCTGCTCCGCGAGGTCGGCGTCTCGCATCCGCGGCTCGAGGCGCTCCTCGAGGCGGCCGGGCCGGCGAGCGAGGGGGCGAAGCTGACCGGGGCGGGCCGGGGCGGCTCGATCGTCGCGCTGCCGAAGCCCGGCCGGGAGGTCGAGCTGCTGCGGAGGCTCGCCCGGGCCGGGGCGGTGCCGTTCGCGGTCCGGCCCTCGACCGGCGTCGAGCTGATCGAGCTCGACGAACGGCCGTCGGACGCGGAGGCGCCCTAGCGGCGCGCGACGAACCGCAGCACCGCTCCGGCCTCTACGGGATGCTCGGCGGCGAGGGCGCGGTGCGTCCGGCCGTCGATCGCGCGCACGAACTTTTCTCCGAGGTCGCTGTGCACCCGGTAGGCGACGGCGCGGACCGGCGTCCCCGCCGGCACGAGGAACGCGTCCGGCAGGACCCGGCCCCGAGAGTCCGTCCAGTGCTGCTCGTCCTCGACCGGGTAGACCACGACGCGCCCTAGGCGCGCGAAGACCATCGCCTCGAGCGCCTGCTGGACGCCGGTCGAGCCCCACGTCGCGAGGAGCTTGCCGAGCCCGTCCAGCGCCGCGCGCTGCGGCGCGCTCAGCGCGGCGCCCTCCCGAACATGGAACCCCGCGTCCCCCGGACGGTAGTCGACCAGGCCGGCGCGCGCCGCCCTACGCAGCGTAAGCTCCGCGTCTGCCGCCGTCGGGACGACCGGAAGCTCGCCGAGCTCGGCCGCGAGCGCGCGGAGCTCCTCCAGCCCGGCCCGGTCGCACTTGTTCCCCGCGACGAGGCGGGGCTTCGCGGCCCGGAGCAGCTCGAGCGCGAGGTGTCGTCGATCGTCCTCGGTCCACCGCGTAGGGTGCGAGAGGTCGACGGCGCCGCTCCTCAGCGCGGCGGAGATCGCGTTCGGGGCGATCGAGAGTCCGGTCAGGCGCGACGCGAGGAACTCCTCGACCTTCCGCCCGTCCAGCTCCGAGCCGCGGGCGTCGCGCTCGAAGCCGCGACCGAGGATCTCGGCGACCCAGGCGACCAGCTCCTCCTCGAGCCAGGTGACCTCGCGGGAAGGGTCCTGGCTGCGTGGCGGGACCGACCGCCCCTCCTCGTCGGTCGCGCCGCTCAGGTCGACGACCTGCACGAAGCCGTCCGCCGCCCGAAGGTCGTCGAGGAACTTGTGGCCGAGCCCCTTGCCGGCGTGGGCCCCCGGCACGAGGCCCGGGACGTCGACCAGCGCGACCGGGACCCACCGCGTCCCGTCGACGCACTTCGCGTTCCCCGGCGTGCAGGCGGTCCCCTTCTCGACGTGCGGACAGGGGGCGCGGACGGCCGCGACCCCGCGGTTCGGCTCGATCGTCGTGAACGGGTACGGCGCCATCGGCACGTCCAGCAGCGTGAGCGCGTTGAAGAACGTCGATTTGCCGACGTTCGGCTTCCCGACGACCCCGATCTCCATGGCGAGGACCGTCGGCTAGATGGTGTAGTCCGGGGGGACCTCGGCCACGCCGAGCGCGGCGTTCGCCGCGAGGGCGAGGGCGAACAGGAGGTCGGAGAGCCGGTTCGCCCACGCGAGCAGCTCCGGGTCGAGCGGCTCCTCCCGGTTCAGCGCGACGAGCTCGCGCTCGGCGCGCCGGGCGACGGTGCGGGCGACGTGCAGCGCGCTCGCCACCGCCGCCCCGCCGGGCAGGACGAAGCTCTTCAGCGGAGGGTGGCGGGCGTCGAACGTGTCGATGTCGTGCTCGAGACGCTCGACGTGGCGGTGCTCGATCGCCTTCCCGGGCCGGGTCGACGAAGGAGCCCTCGCGAGCTCCGCCTGGACGACGAACAGCTCGTGCTCGAGCCGCCGGACAAGGCTCCGCACGTCGGCGAGGCTCTCCGGGAGCTGCTCGTGGACGAGCCCGAGCCAGGCGCCGAGCTCGTCGTAGGCGCCGTACGCGCGGAGGCGAGGGGAATCCTTCGCTACGCGCGCGCCACCAGCGAGAGCGGTCGTTCCGCCGTCGCCCGTACGGGTGTAGAGCCGCGGGATGCTCTCGCCTCCGGCCGCCCGGGGAGCTCGTCCAAGGGAGAGCTCAGACCGTGGACGGGGCAGAATGAGATGTGGAGCACCTCATTATGCTTGGCGTCCTGACGGCACAGTCGGCAGATGAACCCGCTCCGCTCGCTCCAGGCGATCGACATCCCCTCCATTGCAACCTACCCTTCCTCGTTCGGGAGCTAGCGCCTGAGGAGCTCCCGGCCCTCCCGAACCGCCCGGCGACGCCGCTCGCCGCGCTCGCGAAGCTCGCGGGCGTGACGACGGAGCTCGGCAAGCCCGTCGCGGTGGTTCGCGACCAGCTCCCGAAGCCCCACTTCCAAGGCGTGCTCGACCGCGCCCTCGATCGTCGAGAAGTAACCGTCCTCGACGAGCTCCTCGAGCTCCCTCAGCCGCGTCGCCGGGATCTCGGCCGTGCGTCCCCGGGGCGCTGCCGCGTCGCGCAGGAGCGCGCGGATCGCCTCGGAGCGGTTCGGCAGAGCCCGTTCGTCACGGAAGCGCTCGAGACGGGCCTCCTCCTCGGGGCTGAGACGCACCCCGAGGAACCGGCCCGCCGGCGGGTCGTGCAGTTCTGGCACTTCGTTTAACGAGAGTAAAACATCTACTTAAACTCACGTGGTGTTTGTTTTACGTCGGGGGCTCCGGCGACTCCAACCTCTGCGACGGCGAGCGATCGAGGCCCGTGGGAGCCCCGGACCCTGACGAGCGAACCGGCGTTACGGCTTACCGGCCCAGCGGCGGGGTGATCCGCAGGACGTTCCCGTCCGGATCTCTCACCTGGGCTTCCCAGCCCCAGGTCCGCTCCGTCGGCGGGACGACGAACTCCACGCCGCGACGCTTCCAGGTCGCGCACGCGCTCAGGAAGTCGTGGTCGACCCGCAGGTCGATGCCGGAGTTGCCCGGTTCGAGCACGAGGTCCGGATAGCCTCCCGCCTGGCAAAGATGCAGTGCGCCGAGCCGACCCCGCCGTCCCACGGTGACCCAATGCGGATCCTGCGGATCGACCTCGACGATCTCCAGGCCCAGACGGTGCGTGTACCAATCGAGCGACTTCTGTCGGTCCGAAACCGTGACGGCGACGCTGGAGAAGTCCGCCGACGGGCGATGAACTCCGGAGGGAGCTCGACGGGACGGCATCCTGTCTCCGGGGTTGCCGGAAGTGTGGATCGAGCATATCGTTTCGGCAGGAGGATCCGAACGGCCGGGGCGTCGGGTCGGCTGTCGTGCGTGGGCTAAAGAGGCGGCCCCGCTTCGCGCCATCGTGAGCGCCGACGCAGCATCCTGGGCGCGGACCGTACTGGCCAAGAATCTCGCCACCGCGAAGGGCGAGTCCGTGATCGTGGAGACGTGGCCCCACACGCTGCCGTACGCCCGAGCGTTTGTCGAGGAGACCCGGCGGCTCGGCGCCGTGCCGACGCTGCTCTACGAGGACGAACCCGCGTGGTGGAGTGCGGTCGACGCGAAGAACTTCCGGCCTTTCGCGAAGCTGTCGAAGGCGGAGAAGGCGGCGGTGGCGAAGGCGGACGTCTACGTCCACTTCTTCGGCCCCGAGGACCAGGTCCGTCTCTCGTCGCTCCCGAGCGCGCTCCGTGACAAGCCGTTCGCGTGGAACGAGGAGTGGTACGACGCGGCGCACCAGGGCAAGCTTCGGGGCGCTCGCATGTCGATCGGCCTCGTGCCGAGCGGGCTCGCGCAGAAGTTCGGAATGTCGGACGAGGAGCTGCGCGAGAAGCTCGTCAAGGCGGGCTCGGTGGACGCCGGGAAGATGGCCCGGAAAGGCACGAAGCTTCGGAAGCTCATCGAGAACGGTGCGACGCTCCGGCTTCGACACGCGAACGGGACCGATCTCACCCTCCACCTGAAAGGCCTGCACGTCCGCCTCGACGTGGGGATCGTCGACGCCGCCGCCCGGAAGAGCCGCTACGGGATCCTGACGAACAATCCGACCGGCCTGCTGATGGTCGCGGTGGACCGCTCGAACGCCACGGGGACGGTGGTCGGCAACCGCGCGGTCTACGACCTGGCGACCGGGCACCGGTACGCCGACGCCGATTGGGCCTTCGAGGCGGGCCGGCTCCGCAAGCGAACGCTCGGCGACGGAGGGGAAGCGTTCGAGAAGGCGTTCGCGACGGGGGGCAAGGGCCGCGATGTGCTGAGCTACTTTTCGATCGGGCTCAATCCCGAGGGGCACGCGGCCGCCCCGGCCGAGGACACCGAAGAGGGCGCCGTGCTGCTCAGCGTCGGGAACAACGCGTTCGCGGACGGAGCCAACAAGGCGAAGATGCGCGGGTTCGCGATGATCGCCGGCGCGGACGTCGAAGTCGACGGTCGGCTGATCGTCGCCCGGGGTCGGATCCGGTAGGCCTGGGCGGGCCGCTCACTTCGCGCCCGCCGCCAGGATCGGATCGCGGCCTCGGGCGCCCCGCTGGACGCTCTTGGGAGGTGCGCGAGATCGGACGATCCCGCCGAGCGGGTCGACGAGGCTCGTGCCGACGGGGAGGCCTGCGGGCCTCGCTCCCGCCGCTCTCTGGAGCTCTGAGGCGGTGCGACGTTCGGAACCGCCT
>JASHSA010000010.1 GCA_030037035.1 Thermoplasmata archaeon | reverse complement strand
CCCGTCGGGGAGAGGAAGGCGGCGCGCACCGTCTCGTGGGCCTCCCGGAACGGGACCCCCGCGACGGCCAGGCGCTCGGCGAGGTCGGTCGCGTAGAGCTCCGGGTCGGAGGCCGCCGCGAAAAGCCGGGCGCGGTCGAAGCGGAGCGCCCGGACGAGCCGGGCGAGGGCCCCGACGGTGCCGCCGACGGTCGCGACGGAGTCGAGGACCGGCGCCTTGTCCTCCTGGAGGTCCCGGTCGTAGGCGAGCGGCAGTCCCTTGAGCGCCGTCAGCAGCGCGACGAGGTCGCCGACCGCGCGCCCGGCGCGGGCGCGCGCGAGCTCGGCGACGTCCGGATTGCGCTTCTGGGGCATCAGGCTGCTCCCCGCGCCGAGCGCCTCCGAGCGCTCGACGAAGCCGAACTCCTTCGACGCGAAGACGACGATCTCCTCGCCGAGGCCGCTCGCGTGCACGGCGAGCAGGGCGAGGTCGAACAGGAGCTCCGCGAGCGGGTCGCGGTCGCTGACGGCGTCCAGGGAGTTCTCGAAGGAGCCCGAAAAGCCGAGGCGCCGCGCGGTCGCCTCGGGGTCGAGCGGGAGCCCCGAGCCGGCGAGCGCGGCGGCGCCGAGCGGGGAGGCGTCCGCCCGCTCGACGGTCGCGAGGAGGCGGTCGAGGTCGCGGTCGAACCGCCAGAAGTGCGCGAGGAGGTGGTGGCCGAGGCTGACCGGCTGCGCCCGCTGCAGGTGGGTGTACCCCGGCATCGGCGTCGCCGCCTCCGCCTCCGCCCGGTCGAGGAGCGTCTCCTGGAGCGCGAGGAGCTCGCCGCCGAGGCGGTGGACGGTCGCCCGCAGGTAGAGCCGTTCGTCGACGGCGACCTGGTCGTTGCGGCTCCGTCCGGTCTGGAGCTTGCCGCCCAGCGGTCCGACGAGCTCCGTCAGTCGGCTCTCGACGTTCGTGTGGACGTCCTCGAGCTCCTCGCGCCACGGGAACGTGCCGTCGACGAGCTCCCGACCGATCGCCCGCAGGCCGCCGGCGAGCGTGCGGGCCTCGTCGGCGGTGAGGAGGCCGGCCGTCTCGAGCGCGCCGACGTGCGCGAGGCTCCCGGCGAGGTCGTAGCGCGCGAGCGGTCGGTCGACGGCGAGCGAGCCGACGTAGGCGGCCTCGGGGGTGCGGACGTACGACGGCGCGGGCCGGCCGGCCCCTGCGCATTGCTCGGCGGCCATCGCTACGGGCGAGCGACCCTCAGGCGCGCGGGCTCGGCGGGGCTCGGCACGGGCGGCGCCGGCTCGGCGACGGACGCCCAGGTGCGGCTCGGCAGCCCCCAGACGTAGATGAACCCCTCCGCCTTCTCCCGGCGGAAGCGGTCCCCCTCGGAGTACGTCGCGAGGCCGGCCTGGTAGAGCGACGCGGGGGAGCGGCGGCCGGCAACGCTCGCGCGCCCCTTGGAGAGCTTGACGGTGACCTCGCCGTCGACGCGGGGCTGCGTCGTCGCGACGAACGCCTCCAGCGCCTCGCGCAGCGGGGCGAACCAGAGGCCGTCGTAGACGAGCTCGCCGTAACGCTGCTCGACCGTCCGCTTGAAGGCGAGCACGTCGTGCGGCAGCACGAGCGCCTCGAGCGCCCGGTGCGCGTCGAGGAGGACCGTTGCGGCCGGGCACTCGTAGACCTCGCGGCTCTTGATCCCGACGACGCGGCTCTCCAGATGGTCGATCCGGCCGACGCCGTGCGCGCCGGCGAGGCGGTTGAGGCGGGCGATCAGCTCCTCGAACGGCAGGCTCTCGCCGTCGAGCGCGGTCGGGACCCCGCCTTGGAACCGGAGCGTCAGGTACGCCGGCGCCTCCGGCGCGGCCGTCGGCGCGGTCGTCCACGCGTAGACCTCCTCGGGCGGCTCGACCGCCGGGTCCTCGAGGATGCCGCACTCGACGGAGCGGCCCCAGAGGTTCTCGTCGGTGCTGTACGGCGAGCGGCGGGTCGCCTCGACGGCGATCCCGTGGCGTCCCGCGAAGGCGATCTCCTCGTCGCGGTTCATCGTCCACTCGCGCGCCGGGGCGATCACGTCGAGCTCCGGCGCGAGGCTCTGCGTCGACAGCTCGAAGCGGACCTGGTCGTTCCCCTTGCCGGTGCAGCCGTGGGCGACCGCGTCCGCGCCGACCTCGCGGGCGACCTGGACGAGCCGGCGGGCGATCAGCGGCCGGGCGAGCGCCGTCGAGAGCGGGTAGACGCCCTCGTACAGGGCGTTCGCGCGCAGCGCGGGCCGCAGGAACTCGTCGGCGAACTCGTGCCGGGCGTCGGCGACGTGCGCCTCGACGGCCCCGGAGGCGAGCGCCTTCGCGCGCACCCGCTCGAGGTCGACCGGCTGGCCGACGTCGACCGTGACGGTGACGACGTCCAGGCCCTTCTCCTCGCGGAGCCACGGGATCGCGACGGAGGTGTCCAGGCCCCCGGAGTAGGCGAGGACCACCTTCGATCGTGCCATCGGCGCGTGCGAACGCTTCGGCCACGGACCCGGGGAGATTTATACGACGCGGTCGCTGAGCGACATCGTCGGGCAGTTTTGTCCGAAATGCGACAACCATGCCGGATTCCCGGTCCCCCGTCGCGAGGCAGGTCCGGGAGTTCCTGGACGCGCACCCGCCCCTCGGCGACGCTCTCCGCGCCGGCGTCGCCAACTATGCGGCGATGGGCCGGCGCGTCGCGGACGAGCTCGGCGTCCGCCAGCTGGACGCCGTCGTGGCGGCGTGCCGGCGCTATCCTCGGGGTCGGGGCGAGTCCTACGGCGAGGCGGCGGTGCGCCGCGTCCTCCGCAAGAGCCGCATCGAGTCGCGCTCGAAGGTCGCGGCCGTCACGGTCCAGCTCGGGACCGACGTCCTCCAGCGGCTCGGGGACGTCGTCGAGGAGCTGCTGGACGAGAACCTCCTCTGCCGCGTGATCCAGGTCTCCCGCGGGACGGTGATCCTCGTCGACGAGGACTCGGTCGCGCGCGTGACCCGCACGCTCCGCGAAGGGCATGTCGTCCGCGTCCGCCGCGGGCTGGTCGAGGTCGCGGTGACGAGCCCCGAGAGCATCGAGGAGACGCCGGGGCTCCTGAGGCTGCTCTCCGGGCTGCTCGCGACCCAGGCGATCAACATCGTCGAGGCGCTCTCCTGCTACACGGACACGATCTTCCTGTTGGACGAGAAGGACCTCAGCGCGGCGATCTCCACGCTGGCGAAGGCGCTCGGGTAGCCCGCAGACCCGGGGCCGGCGATCGTCGGCCGGGGTCGGGAAGGTTATGGCCGCGTCGGCGATCGCTTTCGGCCCCGCCCCGGTCGGAGAGCTCCCCGGGCCCCTCGCGCGCGCGACGGAAGGGCACGGAAGGTCCCCCGGGTCCCGCGGAAACCGGAGCGTAAGGCATGGCGAGCGTCCCCGAGACCACGGTCGCGCGCGCGACGCTCGTCGGCCACCTCGGGGTCGCTCCCGGCGAGCCGGTCACGATCGAGGCCTGGAGCCCGGCGCTCGACTGGGCGAGGGCGTTCGTCGTGGAGGCCCGCCGCCTGGCCGCCGAGCCGGTCCTCGCGCTCGAGGACGAGGAGGGGTTCTTCCGGTCGCTCGCGCGCGGCGGGCCCGTGCCGACCGCACCCGCGGCGCTCGCCGGGCTCGGAGGCGCCTACGTCTACCTGGGCGGACCCGAGGCGTTCCCCCGCCTCTTCGCGCTCGGGCCGGAGGAGCGCGCGCTCGCCCTGGAGCGCCACGGCACGGCGTGGCGGGCGGCCGCGCGGGCGTCCCGGCTCCGGGGCGCGCGTCTCGCCGTCGCCGGGGTGACCCGCACCGCCGCCGCGCGCTTCGGCATCAACCTGGAGACGTGGCGCGACGAGGTCGTCCAGGCGAGCGTCGTTCCGCCGAGCCGTCTCGCGAGCCACGCGGCGTTCGCCCTGCGGAGGCTCGCTCGCGCCCGGCGCATGACGATCCGGCATCCGAACGGCACGCGGCTCGAGCTGGAGCTGCGCCCCGGGCGCTGGGTCGAGGAGGCGGGGCGTCCCGTGCGCGACCTCCACCGCGCCGACGCGATCTGGTCGAATCTCCCGAGCGGGCGGATCGTCCTGCCGGTCGACGCCGGCTCGGCGAGCGGGACGTGGGAGGCGAACCGACCGACCTACGACCGCTGGGGGGAGACCCCGGTCGGGGTCGGCGGCCGCTTCGCGTTCAAGGACGGGGTGCTCCAGGAGTTCGCGTTCGATCGCGGAGGAGAGGCGTTCACCGCGCTGGGGCCGCGAGCGGGCCGCTCCCCCGGCGTCGTCGGAGCGGTCTCGCTCGGCCTGAATCCCAGGATCTCCAGGGCTCCGGAGGTCGGCGACCTCGCCACGGGACGGCTCGGCCTCCGCTTCTCGGTGCCGCGCCGGCCGGGTTCCCGGGCGAGCCCGCGGCCGTACTACGTCTCCGAGCTCCAAGGCGGCGAGGTCGAGCTCGACGGGCGTCTCTGGCTCTCCGACGGCCGCGCCGTCCGTACCCGCGGCACGGGCGGTTGACGCTCGGCGAGGAGGCGTTGGCCGGCAGCGGCGGACGCGCCCGTTGCGGCCGGGCGGTCCAGCTCGGAGGCGACGGCGGCCAGCAGCCGCTCCGCGAACGGGAGGTGTCGGCCGGTGAGCTGTTCGACGTTGACCCCGACCGGGACCGAGAGCCGCTCGTCGGCGATCGTCGCCCGGAGCGTCGCCCAGAGCTCCCGCGCGTTCCGCACGCTCCGGAGCCCGCTGTCGGGGCCCTCCGGCTCCAGGATCTCGCGTTCGACCTCGTCCGGGAGGTCGGCCCCGAGCCAGCGGACGAAGGCGGCGTCCGTCTCGTCGGCGACGGGGGCGACGCTGACGAGGACTGTGGCAGGGACGAGCGCCGCCTCCCGGCAGAGCCGGTCGTAGCGTCGGAGCAGCTCCGTGACCGCGGTCGGGCCGAAGACGAGCTGCGTGGTGAAGAACCCGGCGCCGGCCCTCGTCTTCGCCAGCATGCGGTGGGCCTCGCCGGTCCGCTGGGGGATCGCGATGTTGCCGACGAGCCCCCCGGCCCCGGCGAGGATCGGTCCGACGACGGCGTTCGCCTCGGTCACCGGCGGACCCGGATAGGGGATGTACCGGCTCGAGCCTCCGACCAGGACGGCGTGACGGAGCCCGAGGCGGACGGTCTCCTCGGCCCACGCGGCGACCGCCTCGCCGCTCGCGAGGTGCGCGACGACCTTGGTGACGAGGACGTCACGGCCGGAGCCCTGTGCGAGCGCGCCGGCGAAGGCGCGAGGGTCGGCGGAGCGGTAGTACGGTCGGCCGTCGTGGTTCTCGTCCACGAGCTCCGGCACCCCGAGGGCGTCGACCCGGGGGACCCGGTCGAGGACCGCGAGCGTCTCCGCGAGCCCGGCCGCGATGCGGGCGGGGGAGGCGCGGGACGGGGGAGGGACCGGGGAGAAGACGAGCGCCTGCGAGCGGAGCGCGGCGGCGAACGGACGCACCATCGGGCTCGACGGTCCTCCTTCGGTGCCGCTTTCCACCGCCGGCCCGCGATATAGGCTCTCGCGGGAACGAGAGCGTTTCTCGCCGCGCCCCGGGGTTGCGTCCCCAGCAATCGTCCGCCGGATCGACCCGAGGCGCTAAGGCCGGCGGCATCGTGCGGGCACGGATGCGCGAGCACCGGATCTCCTCGCTGCTCTCGCTCGTCCGCCAGGGGATCGCGCTGGAGGTCGGCTTCGGCACGCGCTCGCTCGAGGCGCTGGTCGACCTGGCGGAGACGGTGGAGCAGTCCGTCTACGCGGTCGGCTCGCTGGTGCGGACGGAGACCGGTCTTGCGTGCCTCCTCGCCAACCCGCCGCTGCGGGTCGGGGCGTTCCGCGCCCTGCGCGCGAGCGTCAACGCTCAGGTCGTCGCGCCGGAACGCCTCCGCTTCCGCCCCGGACCCGGGACCGCGTGGCGGACCGCGGCGACGCTGGGCCCGGAGCGGCCGCTCCTCCTCGAGCCCGGCCGGGCGACCGAGCTCGACCTCGGCGGCGTCGAGCCCCCGCCGTCCGGCCGGGCTCGCGTGCGCCTCGAGCTCGAGAGCGTCGCGATCCCTCCGCTCGTCTGGGTCGAGTTCGACGACGAGGTAGGTCCGCCGCGCGGATGAACGGCCCGTCCCCCCCCGCGACCCCCTCCGCGCTCCCGACCGTGCTCCGCTCGCTCACCTCCGCCGTCCTGCTGGACCGGAGCGGCGACGTCACCCTGACGCGGGAGACCCGGGGCGCCCCGGTCGACTGGGGCGGAGTCTACGCCCAGCACGTGCGCCTGTGCGGCCCTTGGCGGGTCGACGTCGAGCTCGAAGGGACCGAATACACCCTTCCGGCGACCCTCAGCTCGGCGTCGGTCGACGGGGACTGCTACGACTCGCGGCACCGGCTCGGGGACGTGGAGCTGCGCCAGCGGATCGTCCCCCTCCCGCTCCCGCCGGGGGCCGTGCGCGAGCTCCGTCTCGAGACCCATGGCGACCGGGCGCTCCGGCTCGTCGTCACGAGCCGGTTCGAGCCGTTCCTGCTGCCGGTACTGGTCGAGGGGATCCGGCCGGTCGCCTTCGAGCTCGAGAGCCGGGCGGCCGAGTTGCGGCTGCGGCACCGCGGCTTCGCCGCCTCGGTGCGGTCGAGCGAGATGCCGAGCCGGCTCTACGTCGACCGCGCCTCCTGGCGGGGTGGGCGCCGCCGCGGGCCGGTCGAAGAGCTCGGGCTCGACTACGAGCTGACGGTCACCCCGGGCCGGCCGGTCGACCTTCGGCTGGCGCTGCTCGGCGGCGTCGAGCGGGACCTCGACCGGGCGATCCCCCACGGCGAGCTCCCCGTGCCGGACCCCGGGACGGTCGCGCTCGGCCTCGCCGCGGAGGAGGCGGCCTGGCTCGCCGGCCGCCCGACGATGGAGCTCCCGGACGCCCCGGAGCTCGAACGGGCCTACGGGCTCGCGCGCGACGCGCTCCGGCGGCTGTACAGCCGACCGACCGACGGCATGACCGGCCTCGTCGCGGGCTACCCGTGGTACTCGGCGATCTGGTGCCGCGACCTCGCGTGGATGCTCCCGGCCGTCCTGTGGCTCGGCGACTTCTCCTGGGCCGCGGCGTCGCTCGCGACGGTCTTCGACTTCCAGGCGACCCACGAGATCGAGCTGCTCGCGGCGGAGCCGGGGGAGCTGCCGATGCAGCTCTCCCCGGGCCCGGTGTTCCTCTTCGGGACGTCGGACACGACGCTCTACTATCCGGCGCTCGTCCGCCGCCTGCTGCGCCACGCCGGCGACCCGACGGCGGTCGCCCGTTGGCAGGAGGCGGTCGCCCGGGTCCTCGCCTGGGCCGAGCGACGGAGCGACCCGGCGAGCGGGCTGTTCCGGCACGGGGGCGAGGCCGAGGGGCTCGCGAGGGCGTCGGGCGCGCTCGCCCGGGTCCGCTACGGGATCGACGCGCCGGACACGACGATCTGGGACTCGACCGACCGGCGCGAGCACGCGATCGACCTGCAGGTCCTCTGGCACGACGCCCTGCGCGCGGCCGCCGAGCTGCCCGCGGCGCGCCAGGACGAGTTCGCCCGCCGGCGGCTCGACGCGCGCGCCGAGCGGCTCGCGACGACCGTGCGGAGCGCCTACGTCTGGCCGGAGGAGGGCTACCTGTACGACTCGCTGCGGGACGGCCGACCGGTGCGTCAGCTTCGGCCGAACGCGCTCCGCGCCGTCAGCGCGGGATTGCTCGCTCCGGAGATCGCTCGCGCGGTCGTCCGCCGCGCCGCGGCCGACGACCTCAGCGCCTCCTGGGGGGTCCGCACGCTCGCGACCGGCGACCCCGGCTACGTGCCCGACGCCTACCACGACGGCCAGGTCTGGACGATCGCGACAGCGTGGGCGGCCGACGCCGCCTTCGCCGTCGGCGACGTCGAGCTTGGGCTCCGCTACCTTCGCACGATCGCCTCGCGCTACGACGCCGAGTCGGGCGGGGCGAACGAATGCTACCGGGGGGACCGACCCGAGCCGTTCGACTCCTGCTTCCTGCTCGGGTTCAGCGTAGGGCCGTTCCTGACCGTCCTGTTCGAGCGCCTCTGGGGGCTCGCGGTCGACGCCGAGCTGCCGCGGCTCGGGGTGACGCCGTCGTTCCCGTCGACCTGGCGACGCGCGACCCTCGAGAGGCTCCGCGTGGGGGAGGGGGTCGCAGGGCTCCGCTGGGAGGACGGGCGCCTCACGGTCCGCTGGAGCGGGAGCCGCCCCCTCGAGGTCGTCACCCGGACCGACCGGGGGCTCGTCGCCCCTGCCGGACGGCTCGAGGTCGCCGCGCGCTGACGACCCCGGCGCGAGGCTTCAAGACCCCCGACCTCTCCCCGGACCGTGTCGGCGGCGGTCGAGGTCGACGGCCTCGTCAAGCGGTACGGGGCCCTCACCGCGGTCGACGGGATCCGCTTCGAGGTCGCCCCCGGGAGCGTCTTCGCCTTCCTGGGCCCGAACGGCGCCGGCAAGACGACGACCGTCGAGGTCCTCGAAGGGCTCCGCCGCGCGACCTCCGGGACGGTCCGGGTCCTCGGGCTCGACCCGTGGACGGCCGGCGAGGAGGTCCACCGGCGGATCGGCGTGATCCCCCAGGAGTTCCGCTTCTTCGAGAAGATCACGGCGCGGGAGGCGGTCGAGTACTACCGCGCGCTGTTCGGCACGCGCGTCGACCCGTCGGAGCTCCTTGCCCGCGTCGAGCTCCTCGACAAGGCCGAGGCCCGGTTCGACACGCTTTCGGGAGGGCAGAAGCAGAAGCTCGGGCTGGCGCTCGCGCTCACGAACGAGCCGGAGATCTGCTTCCTGGACGAGCCGACCACCGGCCTCGACCCGCAGGCGCGTCGCGCGATCTGGTCGGTGATCCGCTCGCTCCGCCGCGAGCGGCGGACGGTCTTCCTGACGACGCACTACCTCGAGGAAGCCCAGCTCCTCGCCGACCACGTCGCGATCATCCACCACGGCAGGATCATCGCCGCCGGCACGCCGGAGGAGATCATCCGCGCGCACGGCCGGCCGCCGCGCCTGCGCGTCCGCGCCCCGTCGGCGCTCGCCGAGAGGCTCCACGGCGAGCTCGGCGTCTCGGCCCGCGCGGAGGGGGAGAGCGTCGTCGTCGACCTCGCCACGCCGCGCGACGCGCTCCGGGTCCTGAGCGCGATCGACCAGAGCGGGCTGCCGTGGGACACGGTCGCGACCGAGAACGACACGCTCGAGGACGTCTTCGTCCGCCTCGTCGGCCGGATGGACGACGGCGCGCTCCCGGCGGAGGGGGGAACGTGAACCCGCGTCGGATCGGCGCGGACCTCCGGGTCGTCTACCGGTCGTACACGCGCAACCCGGTCGCGCTGTTCTTCTCGCTGATCTTCCCGATCATCCTGATCGGCCTCTTCGGCCTGATCTTCTCCGCGGTCGGCTCCTCCACGACGACGCTCTACGTCGTCAACGACGACCACGGCGCCGGGCCGAGCGTCCAGTTCCTCTCCGACCTCAACGCGACCAAGGTCGTCCGCGTCCAGGTCGTCGACGTCAACGCGAGCGCCTTCGGCTCCTGGCTCGGGAAGAACGACCACCCCGTCGGGCTGATCGTCCCGGCCGGCTTCGACCGGGCCTACGAGGAGAACCGCTCCGTCAACGTCACCGTCTACACCGACCCCCTGGACGCCGCCGACAGCGGCGTCGCCGTCGGCGCGATCGACGAGGTCGTCAACGAGTTCAACCTCGGCCACATCCGCGCCGCCTGCGGCAGCGGCGCCGGCTGCGCCCCGGTCGTCGGCGTCGCGAGCGCCCAGGTCGGCAGCCAGGTCTACACCTACATCGACTACCTGATCCCCGGGCTGATCGGCTTCACGATCCTGACGAGCCCGATGTTCTCGCTCGTCGACATCAGCTCCTCTTACCGCAAGGAGGGGATCTTCCGGGAGCTCTCCCTGACGCCGCTGACGCGCAGCGAGTGGCTCGCGTCGCGGATCGT
>JASHSA010000091.1 GCA_030037035.1 Thermoplasmata archaeon | reverse complement strand
GTCGAGACGCGCGGGACCGTCTCGGGGGCCGAGGGCGTCATGTGCCCTCCGTGGGAGGAGCCGCGGCGTTCGGGAGCGCCGGCGGCCCACCCGAGGGGTCGCGCGGCGACGGTTCGGACGGCACGCCGACCGGGGCGGCCGAGATGACCGGGGGCGCCTTGCGCCGACGGACCGGCCGCTTCCGGGGCTTCGCTTCGGCGGCCGACGTGGCCTCCTGCGACGAGGCCGGAGCCTCGGGCGGGACGAGAGCGCTCGCGCTCGGGCGCCGCGTCGTGGCCCCCCGCTTACGCTTCCGCGTCGACGCAGGACGCGCCGGGGCGTCCTCCGCGGCCCGGGAGTCCGTCGCGGGAGCGACGCCAGCCCCGGTGGGGGCCGGCACCGACGACTTCTCGGGATGTCCCGAAGCAACCGTCGATCGGTCCAACGTCGGCAACGGCGGAGGTTCGCTGAAGGCGATCGGGCGGGGCACCCGGGGAGGGCGGGCGGGGGGAGGGAGCTTTCCAACGGTCGGGCGGCCGGCCGTCGCTCGGGGAGGATGGGATGTCCCGGGCGACGGTGTCGCCCCGGTCGCCGGCTCCGCGGCTGGGGTGGGAGCGGGCGTCGGCGGTCGCCCGGCGGCCCCGCCGCGGACCAAGGGCGCCGCGGGCGTGAGCGGGACCGGCAGCGGAGCCTCCGCGGAGGGGGGCGCCGGCGGGACCGGGGGGAGCGTCGGGACCGTTGCGGCGGTCGGAGGGGGTGCGGGGGCGGCGGAGACGCGCTGCAGGATCCGCTCGAGCTCGCCCCGGAGCACGTCCGCCGGCGGGAGGCGGTTCGGCGGGATCCCTTCTCGCGCACCCTCGGAACGCGCGCGGACCCGCCGGAGCGCCTGCTGCTGAGCGTCCGAGAGCGGCGCCCCGTGGGCGAGCGCGCCTGGCTCGACCGGCAGGAGCGACACGACCAGGGCGGAGAGACGGGTCATGCGGGCGGTCGTCTCGGCGGAGAGCTCGGCGGTGACGGCGCGCAGCGCCGCCTCGACCTCCCCCCGGAGCGGGCTTACGTCCAGCCCCAGGACGACGAGGTCGTCGATCTGTTCGGAGAGGGGGTCCGCAAGGAGCGGCGCGGGCTCCGGCGTCGTCGGCAGCGGGGCCCGCTCGGCGCGGACGTGCACCTCGAGCTCCGGCCCGACGATCCTCCGGGTGTCCCGCGAGATCGTCGAGCCGAGCTGGACGTCCAGGCCCGAGGAGGCGATGCGGTACGGGTGCAGGCGAACGTCGTGGCTGCTGCCGCGGAGCTTCTCGACCCCGACCGCGCGGACCGTCGTGCCGTCCAGCTCCCAGCGGAAGAGCCGGATCTCCCCCCGCGCGAGCAGGCGCTCGGGGGTCTCCACGTCCTCCAGCGGGGCCTCGACCGTCAGCAGGGTCGTCGTGCGCAGGTCGGTGAGGAACCGCAGGAACGTCTGCGCCCCGACCGTAGGGTCGAAGCCCTTCATGCAGAAGTACTGGAGCGCGGTCAGCGAGTCGATCACGATCCGCGAGTAGCCGCGCCGCTGGACCTCGCTGCGGACGATCTGCTCGAGCGCCGTGCCGGTGACCTCGACGCTCGAGAACTCGGGGGACTGCCGGATCGACTCCGGGACCGCGGAGAACGGGACGATCTGGCGGACCGACGAGATGTCCTTGAACGGGGTGTGCTCGTAGCGCATCACGTCGGGGATCGCGTCGAAGACGTCGACGCGGTCGAGCTCCGGGCGGAGCGCGCGATGGTTGAACCGGACCTCGTTCGGGGGGTCCTCGACGGTGACGTAGAGGACGTGCTCGCCGCGCCGGACCCCCTCGCAGAGGAACTGCAGCGCAAGGGTCGTCTTGCCGGTACCGGCCGGGCCGACGATCAAGTAGGGCCGGTGGGGCATCAGGCCCCCCTGGAGCATCTCGTCGAGCTCCTTGACGCCGACCGAGACCCGCGCCTCGGCCGCGCGTCGTGAGGGTTCGGGCTCTGCCACTACGGCCTTCCGCACGCGTCGGCCGTCAGGCCGCCCGCGCGTGTGAGCATGGTCGGGGGGGCTTCAAGAACCTTGCCTGCAGCGGCGTCTGTGCGGCGGCGTGGCGTACCGTTTGCCCACCCGCCCCTCCGTCGAGCCGGCCAGAGCGAAGCTTCTTTCCTTCCTCGCCGGTTCGCCGTGCGTCGGGAGCCGTCTCCCGGACGTAGGAGTCGACCTTGTCCGAGCCGGAACGCGGCCGCCGCCTCCTGGCCAGGGCCGACTTCCCGGCGTTCCTCGCGGCGATCCGGGACGCCGGCTACCGGGTCGTCGGGCCGACGATCCTCGAGGGGGCGATCGTCTACGGCGAGCTCCGCGACGAGCGCGACCTGCCGATCGGCTGGACCGACCGCCAGGAGGCCGGCACGTACCGGCTCGAGCGTCGCGGCGACCAGGCGCTGTTCGGCTACAACGTCGGCCCGCACAGCTGGAAGAAGTACCTCTTTCCGTCGCGCGAGCGCCTCTTCACCGCCTCCCGCTCCGGCCCGTCGTTCACCGTCACGACCGAGCCGACCGACGACGCTCCGGTCGCGTTCCTCGGCATGCGGGCGTGCGAGATCGCCGCCGTCGGGATCCAGGACCGCGTCTTCGACGGGGTCGTCCACGACCCCGGCTACCGCGCGCGCCGCTCGCGGGCGTTGCGGGTCGCCGTGCAGTGCGGCCAGGCCGGGGCGACCTGCTTCTGCACGTCGATGGGCACCGGGCCCGGCGTGACCGGCGGCTTCGACCTCGCGCTGACCGAGCTGATCGGCGACGGACGGCACGAGTTCCTCGTCGAGGTCGGCTCGGAGGCCGGCGCGAAGATCCTCGCGGCGGTCCCCACGCGGGCCGCGACCGAAGGCGACGTCGGCTCGGCGCGGGCGATCGTCGAGCGGACCGCGGCCTCGGTCGGCCGCCACCTCGACACGACGAAGATCCACGACCTTCTGCTCGGCAACCTCGAACACCCCCGCTGGCAGGTCGTCGCCGAGCGGTGCCTAGCCTGCACGAACTGCACGATGGCGTGCCCGACGTGCTTCTGCTCGACGACCGAGGAGGTCCCCGACCTCTCTGGCGAGAAGGTCGAGCGGTGGCGGCGCTGGGACTCCTGCTTCAACTCGGCGTTCTCCGAGGTCCACCACAGCGCCGTCCGCAAGTCGACGAGCTCCCGCTACCGGCAATGGCTGACGCACAAGCTCGCGAGCTGGTACGACCAGTTCGACAGCTCCGGCTGCGTCGGCTGCGGTCGCTGCATCACCTGGTGCCCGGTCGGGATCGACCTCACCGAGGAGGTCGCCGCGATCCGGGCCGCCCCCGGGGCGACCGCAAAGACGGAGGGGAAGCCGTGAACGTCGCCCCGTCGGCCGAGGTCGCGTCGCGCCTCGCCGCGCACGAGTTCTTCCGCGGCCTGCCGGAGGACCTCCTCGCGGCGGCGGCCGGGGCGGCGCGCGAACGCTCCTACCGGGCCGGGGAGTTCCTGCTCCGGGAAGGTCGGCCGGCCGACCAGTGCTTCGCGGTCCTGGACGGCAAGGTCGGCCTCGAGGTCTTCTCGGCCGACCGTCGCCTGACCGTCCAGACGGTCGGCCGGGGCGAGCTCCTCGGCTGGTCGTGGCTCGTCGCCCCTCGCCGCTGGACGCTCGACGCGATCGCGGTGAAGCCGACGACCGTGATCGCGATCGACGTCAATGCGCTCTCGGCAAGGTTCGACGCGGCGCCCGCGGAGGGCTACGAGTTCCTCCGACGGCTCGTGCCGGTCCTCGCGAGCCGGATCCAGGCGATGGA
>JASHSA010000090.1 GCA_030037035.1 Thermoplasmata archaeon | reverse complement strand
ATCCTCTCCGCGGACGCCTCCGGCGCGTCGGAGGAGGTGTCGACCACGAGCTCCGGGTTCAGCGGCTCCTCGAACGGGTCGTCGACCCCCGTGACCTTCGAGCTGCCGGGGGCGCGGTCGCGCCGGTACAGCCCCTTGCGGTCGCGCTGACGACAGACCTCCACCGGGCACTTCAGCCAGATCTCGCGGAACCGCTCCCCGACGGTCGCGCGGGCGGCCTGCCGCGACGTCTCGTACGGCGTGATCATCGCGACGAGCACGACGACGCCGTGCCGGGCGAGCATGCTCGCGACGTAGCTGACCCGCCGGGCGTGGCCCTCGCGCTCCTTGCGGGAGAAGCCGAGCTCCGGCGAGAACATCTGGCGCACCTCGTCCCCGTCCAGGACCTCGACCTCGCGGCCCGACGCCCGCAGGCGGTCGGAGACGGCCCGGGCGAGGGTCGTCTTCCCGGAGCACGGCAGGCCCTCGATCCAAACGACCCAGCCCTGTTGCCCGGTGCGCGGCGCCACACGCCGTGCAGGAACCCCGGCTAGAAAAGACCGCCCCGGGACCCGCCGGCGCCGCGGGGGGAAGCGGAGTCCGTCCCGCTCGGGGCCGGAGGGACGCCCCTCGCCCTAGTGGACCCGAAGTAGACCGCATTATAGGGACCGACGGAGCTGCGGAGCCCCCGGTCGGTGCCGGGAGAGGTGCTCGGAGCACCCCACGGCCGCCGCTCCGCGGCCCGCTCCCGCCGCGTCGCTGACGGCGCGACGTGAGGGGGATTTGTGGGTCGCGGACGCACCGTTATAGGCCCGACCTCCCCGCCCGGGACCATGGGCTCCCGAACCTTTGGCCTGGACCCCGAACTTGCGCAGATCGGTCGATGCGGCTCGTCCCGGAGCGGCGCGCGGAGCGCGCCCGCCGCGGGCGGCTCTCGAGGGAGCGCCTCGCCATGAGCGGCGCCCCCGCGTCGGCTCCTCCCCCTCCGCCGCCGTCGGTCCCGCCGGTCGTCCACCGCCGCCGGGACCGCGGCCCGATCTACATCGGCCTCCTCGCCGTCGCGGTGGCGGCGATCGTCGTCGGCGTCGGCGCCGGCACCAGCTGGTACGGCCTGAAGACCGCGAGCTCCACGACGTCCTGCCCGACCGGGGTCACGCTCCAGGGCGCCGGGGCGAGCTTCCCGTCGTCGATCGTCTCGCAATGGACGACCAACTACCACACCGCGACCGCCAACACCGTCAACTACGATCCGAACAGCGCCGGGGAGGGGATCACCGAGCTCACCGACAAGTCGGTCGACTTCGCCTTGACGGACGAGCCGCTGAACAGCAGCCAGTCGAGCGATCTCGACAAGGCGGTCGGCACCGTCCTCACGCTCCCCGTCACCGGCGGGGCGGTCGTCCCGATCTACTACCTCCCCAGCTACCCGTACACGCTGAACCTCACGGGCACCGAGCTCGCGGGGATCTACCTCGGGGACATCACGACCTGGGACAACCCGACGCTCGTCGCGAACAACCCGGGCCTCGCGAAGGTGACGACCTCGATCACCGCCGTCCACCGCTCGGACCCCGCCGGGATGACGTACGTGCTGACCACGCTGATGACCGAGCAGAACGAGTCGTGGCGGACGAACCCGTCGCTCGGCACGAGCCTCTCGCCGGACTGGCCGGCGTTCGCCGGCGCGGAGGGCGCGGACGGAGGCTCGGCGATGCTCACCGACGTCAAGGCGGTGAGCGGCGCGATCGGCTACACCGACCTCTACGACGCGCAGGCGAAGGGGGAGACGATCGCCTACGTCGACGACGCCCTGGGCGTCCCCGTCCTCGCGACGCCGGCGGACACCGCCGCGGCGATCAACGAGATCTACAACGCCACCAAGAGCTCGCTGCCGTCGCCGACCGGCGACTGGGCCGGGGTCTCCTGGGTCAACGCCTCCGGGGCGGGGGATTATCCGCTCGCGACGCTCGTCTACCTGCTCGTGCCGCTGAACCCTGGAGCGGGGCACACCGCCTCGTCGGTCGACGCGACGGCCCTCCGCCAGTGGATCGCCTGGGCCGCCACCAGCGGGCAGACCTACTCGCGAACGTCGTTCCCGTTCGTGAGCCCGCCGGCCGGACTGCTCTCCGAGGACCTGTCGGCGATCGCCGGCATGACCTACGACGGGGCGTCGTTCCCGTCGTGCAGCTAAGGTCGCCTTGGACGCGGACGTCGGCCCGGCGACCGAGCGGCGGAGGTCGACGGACCGACGGCTGAGGAGCCTCCTCCGGCGGGGGCTCGCCTTCCGCCTCGGCGTCACGGCGGTCGGCGTCGGCCTGGTCGTCGTCTTCGTCGGCCTGGTCGTCCTGCTGGTCGGCGGGGCGTCGGCGTCGATCGCGCGGTTCGGGCCCGGCTTCCTTGCCGGGACCGCCTGGGACGTCCCGCGCGGGATCTTCGGCGCCTGGCCGGCCGTCGCGGGGACGCTGATCACCAGCGCCCTCGCCCTCCTGCTCGCGGTCCCGGTCGCGTTCGGCGTCGCCCTGTTCGCCTCCGAGATCGCCCCCCGCTGGCTGCGGGCCCCGCTCGCCTACTTCGTCGACCTCGGCGCCGCGGTCCCGAGCGTCGTCTACGGCTTCTGGGCGCTCGTCGTCCTGGTGCCGTTCCTCTACGGCTCCGTCGACCCGAGCCTCGAACGGCTCTCCGGCGGCGCCGCGCCGTTCGCCTCGGGCTCGGGCGAGACGAACGTCCTCGCCGCGGGAGTGGTCCTCGCCGTCATGATCATCCCGACGATCGCCGCGATCTCCCGGGAGGCGCTCCGGGCGGTCCCCCACGAGCTCCGGGAGGGGGCGCTCGGGATCGGCGCGACGCGCTGGGAGGCGACGCGGATGGCGGTGCTCGGCCCGGCGGCGCCCGGCCTGGTCGGCGCGGTCGTGCTGGGGCTCGGGCGCGCGATCGGCGAGACGATCGCCGTCGCGTTCGTCATCGGCAACATCTACCAGGTCCAGGGCTCGCTGCTCGCCCGCGGGTCGACGATCCCGAGCTGGCTCGTCAACGGCTTCAACGAGTCCTACGGCCTCGGGCGCAGCTCGCTCTACGAGCTCGCCGCGATCCTGCTCGTGATCTCGGTCGTGGTGAACCTCGGCGCCCGAGTGCTCGTGCGGCGGTTCGAGCGCGGGGCCCGCCTGCGTCCCCGGGGCGCCCGCGCCCCGATCGCCGCGCCCCCGCCCCGGGAGCCCGGCACGCCGCTCGGGACGCCGGCGTGGTTCGCCCGGCACGACGCCGCGCGGTCGGCCCGGCTGCGGCGTCGGCACGGCGTCCAGCTTCTGGTCGTCGTCCTCGCGGTCGGGGCGGTCGCCGTCGCCGCGTGGCCGCTCGTCAGCCTGATCGACACCGCCGCCGTCAACGGCGGGGCGGCGATCGTCCGCCCGTCGTTCTACACGTCGGCGCCCCCGCCGTCCTGCGGGATCGGCCAGACGAGCTGCCCGCTCGGGGGGATCGGCCCGGAGATCGAGGGGACGCTCGTCATGGTCGGCCTCGCGGCCGCCGTCGCCCTGCCGCTCGGGATCCTCGGCGGGATCTACCTCTCCGAGTACGCGCGTCGCCGCTTCTCGCGCACCGTCGGGCTGCTCGTCGACGTGCTGCTGGGCGTTCCGACGATCCTGATCGGGATCTTCGTCTTCTCGGTGTTCCTCGCCTACGACCGCCCCGACGACCAGAGCGCGTTCGCCGGCGCCGCGGCGCTGGGGGTCCTGATGATGCCGATCGTCGTGCGGGCGACGGAGCTCGCGCTGCGCAGCGTCCCGACGTCGGTGCGCGAGGGGGCGCTGGCGCTCGGCTTCCCGCGGCACCGGGTGACGCTGCGGGTCGTCCTCGGCAGCTGCCGCAGCGCCCTCGTGACCGGCTGCCTGCTCGCGGTGATGCGGGCCGCCGGCGAGACGGCCGCGCTCGTCCTCACCGCCGGCACGAGCCTCTACTGGATCACCGACCTGCGGGCGCCGGTCGGCGCGCTCGCGCCGTTCATCTACGACGCCCTGATGGTCTACACGAACTCGAACTACGAGACGGATGCCTGGGGCGCGGCGCTCGTCCTCCTCCTTATGATGGCCGTCGTCAGTCTCGCCGCCCGCCTCGCCGTCCGGGCCCCGGACGCGCAGGGGTCGGTGTGAGCGGGTGCCGACGAAGCTCGAGGTCCGGGAGCTGAGCGCCTGGTACGGCGACCGCCAGGCGCTCTACGACGTCTCGATCGACCTCACCGACCGGGCGACGACCGCGATCATCGGCCCGTCCGGCTGCGGGAAGACGACGTTCCTGAGGTGCCTGAACCGCCTGCACGAGGAGGCGCCGGGGGCGCGCGTCGCCGGCGCGATCCGCCTGGACGGCGAGGACCTCGGCGCCGCCGACGTCGTCAGCGTCCGGTGCCGCGTCGGGATGGTCTTCCAGAAGCCGAACCCGTTCCCGAACATGTCGGTCTTCGAGAACGTCGCCGCGGGGCTGCGGCTGCTCGGCGTCCGCCGGCGGGAGGAGCTCGACCAGGGGGTCGCCGAGGCGCTCGTGCACGCCGGCCTCTGGGAGGAGGTCGAGCACCAGCTCGACGCGCCGGGCTCGAGCCTCTCGGGCGGCCAGCAGCAGCGGCTGTGCATCGCGCGGGCGCTCGCGGTGCGCCCCGAGGTCCTCCTGATGGACGAGCCGTGCTCGGCGCTCGACCCGATCGCGACCGCGAAGGTCGAGGCGCTCCTCGCCCGCCTCAAGAGCGAGTACGCGGTCGTCGTCGTCACCCACAACCTCGCGCAGGCGCGCCGGATCTCCGACACGACGGCGTTCTTCTACCTCGGGAAGGTCGTCGAGGTCGGGCCGACCGCCCGCCTCTTCGGCTCGCCGGCCGAGAAGCTGACGGAGAACTACGTCAACGGCCGCTTCGGCTAGCCGGAGTACCGCGGGTCCCCGGCGGCCGGCAAGCCGCTTATCGCCCCGACGCTCAGGCGTCCCGGATGAAGGCGCTGGTCCTGATCGGCGGGCTCGGCACGCGGCTGCGTCCGATCACCTACGCCGTGCCGAAGCAACTGATCCCGCTCGCCGGCAAGGCGATGCTCTACCACGTCCTTGACCTCCTGCCCCGCGACGTCGAGGAGGTCGTCCTCGCGACCGGCCATAAGGCGGAGCTGGTCGACCGACACGTGCGCGCCCACCCGCCGGGGCTGCCCGTGACGACGGTCGCGGAGGCGACCCCGCTCGGGACCGGCGGCGGGATGAGGAACGCCGGGGGGACGATGAGCGAGCCGTTCTTCCTGCTGAACTCGGACGTCATCGCCGCCGCCGACCTCGGCGCCCTCGCCGAGGCCCACCGCCGCTCGCGCCGCCTCGGGACGATGGCGCTCACCGAGGTCGACGACACGAGACCGTACGGGGTCGCCGCGCTGGGGGCCGGGGACCGGATCACCGCGTTCGTCGAGAAGCCCCCTCCGGAGCTCGCGCCGTCGCACTGGATCAACGCCGGGCTCGCCGTCTGGTCCCGCGGGGTCCTCGACCGCATCCCGCCTGAGCGGCCGGTCAGCTTCGAGCAGGCGGTCGTCCCGGGGCTGCTGGGCGAAGGGGTCTACGGCTTCCGGCTCTCCGGCTTCTGGGACGACGCCGGGACCCGCGAACGGCTGCTCCGTTCCCAGCGCCTGCTGTTCGAGGCCGGGCGCGGCGTCGCGGTCGGGATCCCGGAGGGGGCGCGCGGCCGGGGCCCCGTCTCGGCGATGGAGGGGGTGCGCGCGCACGACGCGACGTTCGGGCCGTTCGTCACCCTCGGGGTCGGGGTGACGGTCGGGGCCGGGGCGCACGTCGAGAACTCCGTCGTGATGGACGGCGCCGTGATCGGCCGCCGCTGCCGCCTCCGTGGGACGATCGTCGGCCCGTCCGTCGAGGTCGAGGACGGTCGGGAGCTCGTCGACGAGCTGCTCGGGGCGCCGCCGCCCTAGCGGTCGAACGCCGGCCCCGTGACGACGACCTTGAGCGCCTCGGAGGGGCTCGCGGCGAGCCGGAACGCTTCCGCGATCTCCGGCAGCGGGACCCGGTGGCTGACGAGGTCGCCGACCCGCAGGCGCCCCTCGACGACCAGCGCGTGGACGTCGCGGATCTCCCGCTCGGTCGTCGCGTACGACGGGACGAGGCGCACGCCGCGGAGGTACAGCTGCTGGAGCTCGGTGTCGAGGCGGCTCCCCGGCTCGGGGAGGCCGAAGAGGTTCACCGTCCCGCCGCGCCGGACCTCGTCGACCGCCGCGCGGACGACCGACGGGTGCCCGGAGGCGGCGACCGCGAGGTCGACCCCCTGGCCGCCGGTCGCCGCCCGTACCGCCTCGTGCAGCGCCGCGCCGTCGCGCGGGTCGACGGTCACGTCGATCCCGCCCCGCTCGGCGGCCGTGCGGCGCCGCTCGCTGAGCTCCGTGCCGCCGACCCACGAGGCGCCGAGCGTCCGGACGAGGCGGGCGTAGAGCAGCCCGACCGGGCCGAGGCCGAGGACCAGGACGCTCGCCCCCTCGGGCAGGCCGACCTTCCGCAGCGCGGTGAGCCCGCAGGCGGCCGGCTCGAGCAGCGCGCCGGTCCCCCAGTCGACGGGGTCGGCGAGCGCGAGGACCGCCCCCTGCCGGACGTGCTCGGCGGAGGCACGGAACGTCTCGGCGAACCCGCCCGGGTCGAGGTTGGTCCGCCCGTACGTCGGGCAGAACGTCGTGTCGCCGCGGCGGCAGACGTCGCACGCGAGGCAAGGGACATGGTGGTGAACGAAGACCCGCTGCCCCGCGCGGAGTCCGGCGACGCCGTCGCCCACGCTCGCGACGCGTCCGACCGGCTCATGGCCGAGGATGCCGGCGGTGCGGTAGTTCCCCCGCAGCTTCTCGAGGTCGGTCCCGCAGACCCCGCAGGCCGCGAGCTCGACCGTGAGCTCGCCCGGGCCGGCGACCGGCGGCGGGCGCTCCTCGAGGACGACCCCGCCGGACGGACCGAGGCGGCCGAACTTCATGCCCGGGCGTGGGCCGCCGAGATCGCCGCGTCGAGGATCTCGACCGCCTCGTCGATCTCCTCGCGCCGGACGATTAGCGGAGGGATGTAGCGGATCGTCGACCGCCCGCAGCCGAGCAGGACCAGCCCGCGGCGGACCGCCTCGTCGACGACCCGGTCCCGGAACTCGGGGGCCGGCTCCTTCGTGCGGCGGTCGCGGACGAACTCGGTCGCCGTCATCAGGCCGAGCCCGCGGACGTCGCCGATCTCCTCGTGGCGACGGGCGAGCTCGCCGAGGCGCTGCAGGAGGTAGCTCCCCTGCACCCGCGCGTTGTCGAGGAGGCGTTCCTTCTCGATCACGTCGAGCGTCGCGAGCGACGCGGCGACCGCGACGACGTTCCCGCCGAACGTGTTCGAGTGCGACCCCTGGACCGGGAAGTCGTACTCCGTCGGGAACGTCACCGCGCCGAGCGGGAAGCCGCCGCCGAGCGCCTTCGCCATCGTCACGATCTCCGGCACGACCCCGTGGTGCTCGATCCCGAACCACTTGCCGGTCCGTCCGACCCCGGCCTGGACCTCGTCGTCGATCAGCGGGATCTTCTCCTCGTCCAGGATCCCCTTCAGCGTCGCGTGCCACTTCGGCGGCGGGACGACGTAGCCGCCCTCCCCCATCACCGGCTCGGCGACGAACGCCGCGACGTCCTCCGGCGGTATCGACGTGTGGAAGTAGAGCTCCTTCAGGATCTTCGCGCAGTAGAGGTCGCAGCTCGGGTACTCGAGCCGGTACGGGCACCGGTAGCACGTCGGCGCCGGGATGTGGTGTCCGCCGCCGACGAACGGGGCGTAGCGCGCCCGCTGGACCGGCTTCGAGGTCGTCATCGTGAGCGCCCCCATCGTCCTCCCGTGGAAGCCGCCGAGGAGGCCGACGACGATCGGCCGCTGGCGGTGGTAGCGGACGAGCTTCAGCGCCGCCTCGACGCTCTCGGCGCCGCTGTTGGTGAAGAAGACCTTCTTCTCGAACGACCCCGGCGCGAGGCCGGCGAGCCGCTCGGCGAGGAGCGTCTGGTTCTCGTAGTAGAAGTCGGTGCCGGCGAAGTGGGAGAGGCGGCCGACCTGCTCGCGGACGGCGCGGACGACGTCCGGGTGGGCGTGCCCGGCGGCGAGGACCCCGACGCCGCTCGCGAAGTCGAGCAGGCGGTTGCCGTCGACGTCGGTGACCCAGCAGCCGCTCGCGGACGCGGCGACGACCGGGGAGGTCTTCGTGCTGGTCATCAGGTAGCGGCGGTCGCGCTCGATCACCGTGCGCGCGTTCGGTCCCGGGATCGGCGTCGAGATCACGACCCCCCGCGCGGGCGATCGGCCGGGGGGCGGCGAAGCGACCGGGGACGGGGTGCTCTGGCTCATGTGCATCCTCTCGCCGGAACGCCGGCCCGGGGGTAATACGTTCGCGGTGCGAGAGGCTTGACGGCCTCCAGTCGAGCCTCGGCTTTTTGAGGCGCGGCGAGGGCTCGCCGGCCGCGATGCCGCCGACCGCCCGGAGGTCGCTGCCGGAAGAGGAGGAGATCCGCGAGGTCGTCCCGGCGCGGGCGGTCCTGACCGAGCTCGCGCGCGGGTTCCTCCTCGTACGGGAGAACGACCGGGACCGGGCGGTGCGGTTCGCGGCGACGTTCCTGCGAGAGCAGGCCGAACGCACCCGACCGGAGCCGCTCCCGTACCCGTCGGCGCCCGCGCCGCAGCGCTCCCTCGGCCGGCTTCCCCGCGGCGCGGTCGAGCGGCTAGACCCTCGCCCGCCCCCGTAACCCGCCGTCGCGCGCGGCGCGGCGCACGCGGGCGTACGCGCGCAGCGACGCCGGCGCGTCGCGACGGGTCAGGCAGAGCCGCACGCCGGAGCGGTCGCCGAACAGCGAGCCGGGGCAGACCAGCACCGACGCCCGGAGGCAGGCCCCCGTAAGCCGGTCCCCGTCGCCCGCCGGAGGCCGGTCGAAGCAGAGGGGCGCGCTCGGCCGAGGACCCCCGGGAAGGACCGCTCCCAACGCCTCCAGGTTCGGCTCGACGACGGCGCGGACCTGCCTGCGGACCGTCCCGATACGCCGCAGGAGCTCGAGCGCCATCGCGGCGGACGCCGGCGCGAGGTCGTCCGCGACGAGCCCGACGTAGCGTGCGAACGGCTCCGCGCTCTCCGGCGGGGCGACGGCGAAGCCGACGCGGACGTCGTCGGCGCCGAAGAACTTGGTGAACGATCCGGTCGTCCAACGGTGCGCGCTGGCCGCTCGGGAGAGCGTCGGGGTACCGGCGAACTCGCGGAACGTCTCGTCGACGAGCAGCTCGCCGGCGCCGTCCGCCCAGGCGGCGAGCCGCTCGCGGTCCCATAGGTCCCCCTCGGGGTTCCGGGGCTGAGAGACGACGGCGACGTCGGCCCGCGCACGACCGTCCCGGACGGCGAACCCCTGGGCGGCCCCGGCGTCGTACAGGGGAGGATACTCGGGAGGCCGGACGCGCAGCACCGGCCTGCGGCCCCGGTTCCGGCGGGCGAGGTGGCCGAGGACCAGGCCGTTCGCCTCGGTCGCGCCCCGCGTAAGGAACAGACGACGTCGGTCGACCCCCAGGTGTTCGGCGAGTTCGACCTGCAGCACGTCGGCGACGTCAGGGCGCGGTCGTCGGCGCGGCCACGCCGGCGGTGGGAGCGCCTCCCGCATGCCGCTCGAAGAGAGGTCGTGGCGACAGCCGGCGTGCGCCTCGATCCAGTCACGCAGCGGGAACTTCACCGACCGACCTCCGGGCCCGCAATCGGCCCGAACGCTAAACGCCGACGGCCGGCGACCGCGACGACCCCCCGGGTCGGTGTGGGGGCGAGCGTGGTGGACGGGCGCGCGCAGACGGACGCGGGATCCCGACCGCTCGGCGACGCTCGCCGTGCCGAGGCGCGATCCTCTCCACGCGTCCAGGCGAACCTTGAAGGCGCGGCGGGTCGCGGGCTCCCTGGTGAGGGCTCCCCCGAGCGTCACGGTCGACCGGAACGGGAGGGTCCTCGCGCTCTCGGCCGCGTGGTTCTCCGACGGGGCGCGGCGACGCGCGGAGGCTCGTAGGGCCCGGCGCTGCGTCGAGTGCGGGAAGGAGCTCCCGACCCGTCGCACCCCCTACTGCTCCCGCCGGTGCCGATGGAAGTTCCACGGTCACTACTTCTGGGACTCCGCCCGGTCGTTCGTGCTGCTGCGCGACCGCTACACCTGTCAGGTCTGCGGAACGCGCCGGAGGGCGCGCGAGCTGGACGTCGACCACCTCGTGGAGATCGCCCGCGGAGGGGCCGCGCTCGAGTACGCCAACCTGCGCGCGGTCTGCCGCCCGTGTCACCGGGAGAAGACACGACGCTTTGCCCGGACCGGAGCGACCGACGCCGTGCCCACCGGCGCGCCCGTCGTAGAGCTCTCGCAGGGGCGGTAACCACCTGAGCCAAGGAGTATATAGCGGCGCCAAAGTCAACCTCCCCCTCCCATGCTCCGACGCCCCTCCTTGCTGGCGGCGATCGCGGCCGTGGCGTTGGTCGTCGTGATGGTCGCCTCGGGGCTCTCCTCCGCAGGGGCGTCGCGCTCCGCGGCACCGACCCGCCCGGGGCCGATCGCCGGGGCGAACGCCGTCGCTGGCCCCGACGCGTCTACGAGCGCCGCGAAGGCCGCCGCGGGTCCGGCCGGGGCGTCGACCGCCGGCTCGCTCGGCGCGTCGCCGCGTGGCCGGCACGCGGGCCCCGCGCTCGAGGCGCCGACGATCTTCCCGCCGAACCCCCACCGCGACCTTGCGCCCGGGGCGTCGCCCTTGCTGTCGACCCAGTTCGCCTCCTCGCCCGCGCCGATGGGCGTCTCGGACCTCGGCGTCCGCGACGGGACCCCGTACA
>JASHSA010000089.1 GCA_030037035.1 Thermoplasmata archaeon | reverse complement strand
AGCCGAGGGCGGCGAGGCCGTCCGGCACGGTCCCGTTGACCATCCGCAGGACGCCGCCGCCGACGAGGTTCTTCGACTTGACGAGCGAAAGCTCCGGCTCGAGGCCGAGCGTGTCGCATCCCATCAGCAGGCCGATCGTCCCCGTCGGGGCGATCACCGAGATCTGCGCGTTGCGGTAGCCCCACAGTTCGCCGGCGCTGACGGTCGCGCGCCAGCTCTCCGCCGCGAGGCGGGCGAGCGGGGCGATGCGGCTGTCGGTCGTCGCGATCTGCTCGGCGGCGCGGGCGTGCTTGTGCATCACGCGCAGCATCGGCGCGCGGTTCTTCTCGAACCCCGCGTACGGCCCGAGGCGCCGGCCGACCTCGCTCGACATCCGGTAGCCCTCCGCGGAGAGGATCGCCGAGATCGACGCGGCGAGGGCGCGGCCGGCGTCCGAGTCGTAGGCGAGGCCGAAGTGCATCAGGAGCGCGCCGAGGTTCGCGTAGCCGAGCCCGAGCGGGCGGTAGTCGTGGGAGTTCTGCGCGATCGCCGCGGTCGGGTAGGAAGAGGCGTCGACGACGACCTCCATCGCGAGGATCATCGTGCGGACCGCGCGGACGTACAGGCCGGCGTCGAACACGCCGTCCTCGCCGAGGAACTTCATCAGGTTGATCGACGCGAGGTTGCACGCCGAATCGTCCAGGAACAGGTACTCGCTGCACGGGTTCGAGGCGTTGATGCGGCCGGAGTTCGGGCACGTGTGCCAGTCGTTCGTGAGGTCGTCGAACTGGACCCCCGGGTCGCCGCACCGCCACGCGGCGACGGCGAGCTTGCGCCAGAGGTCGCGGGCACGGTAGGTGCCGGCGACCGCGTGGTCGGTACGCTGGTACGTCGTCCACGGCCCGTCGCGCGCGACCGCGTCCATGAACGCGTCCGGGATGCGGACGGAGTGGTTCGCGTTCTGGTAGGCGATCGAGGCGTACGCCGAGTCCGGGTCGGTCCCGTCGAAGTTGGACGAGTAGCCCTCGCGGATCAGCGCGAGCGCCTTGTCCTCCTCCTTCACCTTCGAGTCGATGAAGTCGACGATGTCCGGGTGGTCCATGTTCAGGATCACCATCTTCGCCGCGCGTCGGGTCGTCCCGCCGCTCTTGATCACGCCGGCGAGGGCGTCGAACGCGCGCATGAACGACACCGGCCCGGAGGCGATCCCGCCGCCGGCGAGGCGCTCGTGGCTCCCGCGCAGCGCCGAGAGGTTCGTGCCGGTCCCGCTCCCGCCCTTGAACAGGCGTCCCTCGCTGGTCGCGAGGGCGAGGATCGAGTCCATGTCGTCCTGGACCGACTGGATGAAGCACGCCGAGCACTGCGGCGGCTCGCGGACGCCGACGTTGAACCAGACCGGGCTGTTGAACGCCGCCATCTGGCGGACCATGAGGAACGTGAGGCTCTCCTCGAACGTCGAGCCCTCCTCGGAGGTGTCGAGGTAGCCGAGCGCGACCGCCTGCTGGGCGATCCAGTGGCAGACCCGCCGGATCATCCCGTCGATCGACGACTCGCGTCGGCCGTCGATGATGCGGAAGTACTTCGACGCGGCGATGTTGACGCTCGTCTCCGACCAGCCTTTCGGGGCGCGGATCCCCTTCTGCTCGAAGATCACCTTGCCGTCCGCGCTCTTGATCAGGGCGTCGTGCGTCTTCCACTCGACGGTATCGAACGCGGTCTTCCCCGACGGCACGAGCCGGGGGACGTCGATCGGCTCTCGCCCCGGGCGCGAGGCGGTGCGGGCCGCCGCCTCGTCGCCGGGAAGTGCGCGCTTCTTTGCAGCTGCCATGACGGTGCTTCCTGGAGGTCCGCCGTGATCCCGGCTTCCGACGCTCTAGGGTCCGCGGGGACCTAAGCCGAGCGCGGGCGGGGTCCGGTACGCCCTCGAGGAAGGGGCGTTTCGGCCCGGCCGCGGGCGGCGAGCCACGGGGGAAACTGGCGAGACATCACGTCGAGAAACCTCCGAGGCGGCCCTACCACGACGCCCTATATCTGCGCTCGGTCCGAAACGTGGAGGAACGGTGCGGCCGGGCTGTTCGACGCCGTCGAATCCGTTACTGCGTAAGCGCGCTAGCGAACTCGCGGCGCCGCCCGGCTCCCGTCGCGCCGGTCCGTCGCGACGCGGCCGCCGGCGCGGGCAGGAGGCGCATCGTGCACGGCATCAGGACGCCGCAGTCGCCGCAGAAGAGCCCCTCCTCGGCGACCCAGAGGAACGCCCCGCAGCGCTCGCAGCGACGCGGGTCGCCCGTCTCGTTGCGGCAGGTCATTCGCTCCCCGGTCGACCTCCCCCTACCGAGAGCGAGGGAAAAAAGGAAACGAGGGGAGGGGTCCCGCGCGGGACCCCTCGGGAAAAGGTGCGTCGCGCGGCCCTACGCGTTCTTCATCCGGGCGCGCGAGATGAAGCCCTTCTTGTCGAGGAAGTACATGTAGCCGTCCTGGCGGGAGATCTTCTCCGTGCCGACACGGCCCTTCTTCCCGGACTTGTTGAGCTTCGTCGGGGTCTTCCAGAGATACCCGTCCTTCCCGAGGTAGTACAGGTAACCCTTCTCTCGCCGGACCTGCTCCTTGCCAACACGCTCCGCCATGGGTGTCCTCGCCGGCGAGAGAAGAGCCCCTCTATTTGAACATACTGACGGAGTTACGGCGAGAAATCGGTTTTCCCTGACGTAAAATCAGGCTCGGACGCGCGTCGAAGCGGTAGCCGAGCTCGGACGCGGAGCGGAGCGGGAACACCGCCACGTCCGCGGGCCGGCCGACCTCGATCGTGCCCGCGTCCTCGAGCCCGACGGCGTGCGCCGCGTTCACGGTCGCCGCCGTCAGCGCCTCCGCCGGCGTGAGGCGGCCGGCGTGGACCGCCGCGGCGAGCACCCCGGGCATCTCCTCGACCCAGGTGTTCGGCGAGCAGTCCGTCCCGAGCGCGACCGGGGCGCCGGCGTCGACGAGCTCCCGCGCCGGGCTGCGCCGGGAGGAGGAGGCGAACGCCGTCAGCGGAAGGACGACCGCCGTCACGCCGGCCCGGGCGAGCCTCCGCCGGTCGCCGGCCCCGGCGGCGAGCAGGTGGTCGGCGCTCGTGGCGCCGAGCCGCGCGGCGAGCCGGGCGCCGCCGGACGCGACGAACTCGTCGGCGTGGATCTTCAGCCCGAGGCCGAGCCGTGCGGCGGCGACGAGGATCCGCTCGGCCTGGCGCACGGAGAAGAAGCCGGGCTCGCAGAAGACGTCGCAGTAGCGCGCGAGGCGTCGTCCCGCGACCTCCGGGAGGGTCCGTCGCACGATCTCGCGTACGTAGGCGTCCGCCCTCCCCCGGAACTCCGGCGGGACGGCGTGGGCGCCGAGGTACGTCGGCACGAGCCGAAGGCCGGTCCGCCGCGCCAGCGTCCGGACGAGCCGGAGCAACCGCAGCTCGCCGGCGTGCTCGAGAGCGTAGCCGCTCTTCACCTCGACCGCGGTCGTCCCCGAGGCGGCCATGCGCTCGAGGCGGGCCGTCGTCTGCTCGAGGAGCTCTCGGTCGGTCGCCCTCCGCGTCGCGCGGACCGTCGAGAGGAGTCCCCCGCCCTGCCGGGCGATCTCGGCGTAGCTCGCCCCGGCGGCCTTGAGCGGGAGCTCGTCGGCGCGGTCGCCGGCGAACAGGACGTGCGAGTGGGCGTCGACGAACCCCGGGACGGCGGTCCCGCCGTCGCCGGAGAGCCGCCGTCCCCCCGCGCGGAGGCGGACCTCGCGACGCAGCCTCCGCTCGGGCCCCAGCCAGACGACCCGGCCTGCGTCGATCGCCAGCGCTGCGCCCTGGAGAGCGGCGACCTCGGCCATCGACGCCGCGCTCCGAGGGACCGGACCCTCGGCGAGGGTCGCGACCTCGGCGAGATCGCCGACGACCAGCTCGGCCCGGATCATCTCACGGCTGGCGGATGAGGTGGTCGAGCAGGTCCCGCGCCGCGGTCGTGCCGGGGAAGACGATCCGTGCCTCCTCCTCGAGCGGCTCGAGCTCCTTGTAGCGCGCCGAGAAGTGGGTGAGGAACAGCGCCCCGACCCCTGCGACCCGCGCGCACTCGGCGGCCTGGCGGGCCGAGGAGTGGCCCCAGTCGTTCGCCTCCTTCTCGATCTCGGCGGCGGCGGTCGACTCGTGGATCAGGATCGTCGCCCGCTCGGCGAGACGCGTGACCGTGTCGGCCGGCGCGGTGTCGCCGGTGTAGACGACCGACCGTCCCGCCCGCGCGGGCCCGATCACCTCCTCCGGACGAACGAGCCGGCCGCCGACGTGCACCGGCTCGCCGTCCTCGAGCCGGGCGAAGTCGGCGCCGTGGAGGCCGAGCGCCTTCGCCTTCTCGGTGTCGAAGCGGCCCCGCTTCGGCTTCTCCTCGACGCGGTAGGCGAGCGCCGGCACCGGGTGCTGCGCGGCGGCGGCCCGCACCGTGTAGCCGTCCAGCTCGACCGTGGAGCCTCCCGTGAGGGCGTGGACCTCGACCGGGAAGCGCAGCTGGAAGTAGCCGAGCCGAAGCGCCCGGCCGACCATCTCCTCCGCGTCCGGCGGGCCATAGATGTCGAGCGGTCCCTCCCGGTGGTTCAGGCACATGCTCTGGATCAGTCCCGGCAGCCCCAGAAAGTGGTCGCCGTGGAAGTGCGTGAGAAAGATCCGGCGCACGCGCATGAACGAGGCGCTCGACTGGAAGAACTGACGCTGGGTCCCCTCGCCGCAGTCGAGCAGGATCAGCTCCGGGTCGAGGTCGAGGGCGATCGCGCTCGCCGAGCGCTCCTTCGTCGGCCACGACCCGGCCGTGCCGAGGAACGTGAGGCGCATCCCGCTCCCCACCCGGTCGGAGTTAAAAGTCGGAGCGGGCCGAGGCCGACCCGCCCGGCGTTCCCGGCCCCGGGCCCCCTCCGGGACCGCCGGAGCTCTCGGCACCGCCGACGTCGGCGCCGCGTTCGCGTCCAGGGGGCCGGACCCGGACCCCGGCGGCTCCCCCGGTCGTTCGAGCCGCGTCCTGGAGCGGCCGGGCCGCCCCTCGCTCCTTCGAGGAGGGCCTCCGGTTCGTCGAACGTCCGCAGGGCGAAAGGAGAAAAAGGGTGACAAGTTCGACCGGCGATGGTCGACTGGGACCGGGTCCAGGAGCTTCGCTCCAAGGGCTGGGACTGGAAGGACATCGCGGCCGACCCGAAGGTCGACTTCCACGCGGACGCGTCGGCGGGCAGCCCGGGCCGCGCGCTGCGGGCGCTCTATCACCGCAC